>JABJJH010000181.1 GCA_018660965.1 Rhodospirillaceae bacterium
CATGCTCTACCCGCACGAGCGGGTATCCGAGGTGCAACGTCGACAAATGACCACGGTTGACGCCACAAACGTCCATACGCTGGCGATCGAGGGCACGTTCGACGATTGTCAGGACTTGGTGAAAGCCATGTTCAACGACATGGCGTTTCGCGATGAAATGCGCTTGTCGGCGGTCAATTCGATCAATTGGGCGCGGATCATGGCCCAGACCGTGTACTATTTTCATGCAGGTCTGGCGCTTGGCGCGCCGGATGTGCCGGTTCGCTTTTCCGTGCCCAGCGGAAATTTCGGCAATATTTTCGCGGCCTACGCGGCGCGTGAAATGGGCCTGCCGGTCGATCAGTTGATAATAGGCACCAACGTCAACGACATTTTGACGCGGTTCTTCGACAGCGGCGATCTGACGACGGCGACGGTGCAAGCGACCATTTCGCCCAGCATGGACATTCAAATTTCCAGTAATTTCGAACGTCTTTTGTTCGATTTGTACGACCGTGACGGCGCGGCGCTGACCGAGGCCATGACCAAATTCCGGGCCGATGGGCGACTGTCGGTTGGTGATAACCGCTGGAAGCAGGTGTGCGCGTTGTTCGATGCGCGCCGGATCGATGATGACCGGACGCGCGCGGAAATCGAGCGCGTCTACAAGGAAACCGGGGAATTGATCGACCCGCATTCCGCCATCGGAATCGCCGCCGCGCGCGACGCTCGGCGCGATGCGAGCCTACCGACGATTACCCTGGGCGCGGCGCACCCGGCGAAGTTTCCCGCCGCCGTCGAGGCCGCGTGCGGCGCTTTTGCGCCACTGCCCCCACGCATGGAGGATTTGTACGACCGGGCGGAACACTACACGGTCGTGCCGAACGACATCGGGCAGGTTCAGGCGTATGTGCGCGCCCATGCGGGGCAAGCGTGAGCACGGCGCGGATTTCCACGCTGCCGAATGGCATTCGCGTCGTCACCGATACGATGGACTCGGTTGAAACGGCGTCAGTTGGCGTTTGGGTCGGATCGGGCACGCGGCACGAACCGGCGGAAATCAATGGCGTGGCGCATCTTTTGGAACATATGGCGTTCAAGGGGACGCACCGTCGCTCGGCGCCCGAAATCGTTCGCGAGATCGAGGATGTCGGCGGGCACATCAACGCCTACACCAGCCGGGAACAAACCGCGTATTACGCTAAGGTCTTGAAGGACGATACGCCGTTGGCCTTCGACATCCTGGCGGACATCCTTCAAAATTCGGTGTTCAATCCGGAAGAGCTGGCGCGGGAACGCGCGGTTGTTCTTCAGGAAATTGGACAGGCGAACGATACGCCCGACGATATCGTTTTCGATCATTTTCAAACCACGGCGTTTCCCGACCAGCCGATGGGGCGCCCGGTTCTCGGGACGCCGGAAATCGTCACCGGGATGAGCCGGGAAGCGATCATGGACTATATGGGCCGCGTTTATGGCGGGTCCCGGATGGTGCTGTCGGCTGTCGGCGCTGTGGATCACGACGAAACGGTTCGGATGGCGGCGGATTTATTCGGCGGGATGTCGCCAAATTCCGATGCGTCGTCGCGACCGGGGGAATATCACGGCGGTGATTACCGGGAAAACCGCGATCTGGAACAGGTTCATCTTGTGCTTGGCTTTCCATCGTTCAGTTATCACGACGAGGATTTTTACGCCGCCGCTGTTTTCGCGTCCTTGTTTGGGGGCGGGATGTCGTCCCGGCTGTTTCAGGAAATCCGCGAAAAACGGGGCCTCGCCTATTCCATCTACGCGTTTTCATCCTATTACATGGATTGCGGCTATTTCGCGATTTACGCGGGGACGGGGGAAAATGACCTCGCCGAATTGACGCCGGCGCTTTGCGGTGAAATCCGGGGACTTGTCGACACAATCGATGAGTACGAAGTTAAGCGGGCGCGGAATCAGTTAAAGTCGGGGACGTTGATGGGGCTGGAATCGACATCGTCGCGGTGCGAACAAATTGCGCAACAAATGCTGATTTACGGGCGTCGGATACCGCTTTCGGAACAGGTCGCATTGATCGACGCCGTCGACGTGGCCGCCGTGGCCAAGGTCGCGGATCGAATTTTTTCGGGTCGTCCGACCTTGGCGGCGATCGGTCCAGTGGATAATCTAATGGCGTATGACGACCTTCGCGGCAGGCTCGCGCCATAATGAAAGCCTGATTTGGCGTTGAGGCCGTCGCGCAGAGCGGGGAAACAAAGTGGTGTAACGAGGCCATGGCTGAAGTCCTTGGATTCATTACCGGCCGACCGCCGGCCCACAAGGTGATTGGGCCGTGGGTCATGTTGCGCCCGCCGCGACGGTCGGACGAGGAACAGTGGGTTGAAATTCGCCGGGTGAGCCAGGACTTTCTGGTTCCCTGGGAACCAACCTGGCCTTCTGACGCGGCGACGCCGACGGCGTTTCACCGCCGCTTGAAGCGATTTCACGCGGGATGGCGGGACGCATCGACATACGCCTTCGTCATTGTCGATAAAGATGACCGGATATTGTTGGGCGGCATCACGTTGTCGAATGTCCGCCGGGGCGTCGCGCAATCAGGCAGCATCGGTTATTGGATCGGCGAACCGCACACCCGCAACGGTTATATGGGCGAATCGGTCCAGCTTATGCTGACATTTGCGTTCGACACCTTGCGGCTGCACCGGGTCGAAGCCGCATGTCTGCCGTCGAACGAAGCCAGCCGGGCGGTGTTGTTAAAGGCCGGCTTCACGCAGGAAGGGCTCGCGCGACGTTATTTGCGGATCAACGGCGAATGGCGCGATCACCTGACGTTCGGGATATTGCGCACCGATCCACGACCGTCGGTGCCGGTTTACGTGTGATGCCTGGTCGCCGTTTGGGTCTGGATTAAGCGTGGCCAAAATCGTCAGATAAGAGCGAAACGTCGATGCCGATTTTCGCAATGGCGTGTTCCCATTTCCCGTCCAGCGCCGTATCGAATAAAATTGTCTCGTCCGCCGGGACATGCAGCCATGCATTTTGTTGGATTTCACTGTCGAGTTGACCCGGTCCCCATCCCGCATACCCAAGCGCCAGAAGGGATTTCACCGGGCCGCGTCCTTCCGCCATCGCAGCGAGGATTTCGATTGTCGCGGTGAGCCCGACGCCGTCATCAACGGCGATCGTCCCGGTCTGTTCGTATTCCCCGGTGTGCAGAACAAAGCCGCGACCGGTTTCGACCGGGCCGCCATATTGGACGGGGACGCCTGGGTCCGGCGTTTCGCA
This sequence comes from Rhodospirillaceae bacterium, assembly GCA_018660965.1. Lineage (GTDB taxonomy): Bacteria > Pseudomonadota > Alphaproteobacteria > UBA8366 > JABJJH01. Next base: position 3,253 of record JABJJH010000181.1, read on the forward strand.
TTGGATGTCCAGGGACTGTAAAAGTTCTGGAAAACTGATTTCGTCCAGGCGCCGGTTTATCACCAACCCCATGGCGCCATCGATGTTGTGGATGCACATGTATATGACCGTCTTTTCGAACCGAGGGTCCAACATGGACGGCATTGCGATCAGCAATTGCCCGGTTAGATATCCGGTTTTTTCGGTATGGTCCTCGGTTTGCATGGTTGCGCCGGATCGTTCCTGGTTATTGTCCCTAATGGTGGTCATATGCCCAGTTAACAGTATGTCATATTATCAGGGTGCTTGGAATGGAATCCAATATCACGCGATGGGCACGATAACGTGACGGGTGAAATTCCGGACCGATCCGTATATAGAAGCATGAACCATTCTTCAGATAATTTGGATTCTAAATTGATTCGACGCGTGTTTAAGCTCTGGTTGCTGTTGGTCGCCCTCGCCGCCGTGACAGGGGCGCCGCGCGACGCCCTGGCGCTGGCCGGGGACTGGAACGTCAACGATCATGTGGAAACTCGCCTGGTTGCGGCGACTGAAGGGGTCGGTGACCGGCAATCGGTTCAACTTGGCCTTCAATTCCGTTTGAAGCCGGGATGGAAAATTTATTGGCGCTATCCCGGAGAATCCGGTCTGCCGCCCAGCGCGGACTGGACCGGCACGGAAAATTTGCGCGATGCAAAAGTCTTTTGGCCGGCGCCGAGCCGATTTACGGTCTTTGGCCTGGAAACGCTCGGTTACAAGGATGAAGTCGTTTTGCCAGTGTCCGGGGCGATCCCGGAGCCGGGGAAACCGGTGCGAATCCGGGCCATGGTGCGATATCTGACCTGCAACGATATTTGCGTTCCCTATGACGTAGCGTTGTCTCTGGACTTGCCGCGAGGACCGGCGCGGGAAGGGTCCGAAGCGGCGCTCATCGGCAAGTACGCTATGTTGATCCCGGGGTTGACGCCACGCGACGGCGCGGGGCTGACGATTGAACAAGCGGTTCTGTCGGAACGTGGAAAATCGGTCGTTTTGTCGGCGGAGGCGAAAAGCGCCACCCGTTTAACGGCGCCGGATTTGTTCGTGGAAGGGCCCGAGGGCGCCTTTTTCGGGCGCCCCAAGGTCACCTTCGTGGATCAGGGGCGGCGGGCGTATATCGAAGTCGCGGCGCTGGGTGCTACCGTGTCGGATTTCAAGGACGGCGATTTGACATTGACGCTCGTCGATGGGACGCGCGCCCTGGAAACCAGCGTCCCGGCGCAATTTGACGCCTTTCGCGCGACGATGCCGCCTGATGAATCTTCAGAGGTTTCGATTTGGAACATTATCGCCCTGGCGATTTTGGGCGGGCTGATTTTGAATTTGATGCCATGCGTTCTGCCTGTGTTATCGATCAAGTTGTTGTCCGTCGCCAATCACGGCGGCGGCGACCGGGTTCGAATTCGGATTGGATTCTTCGCCTCGGCAGTGGGTGTAATTTCGTCTCTGTTGGTGATCGCGGGGGTGCTGGCGGCGCTTAAGGCGGCGGGCCTGACGGTTGGGTGGGGCATCCAGTTCCAGCAACCGTTGTTCCTGACCTTCATGGCGGTCGTCGTGACGTTGTTCGCCTACAATCTATGGGGCTTGTTTGAAATCCGCTTGCCGCAGGCGGTCACGGGGTTCGCTGCGGCGCGTGGACATGGCGATTCGATTGGCGCGCATTTCCTGACCGGCGCGTTCGCAACCTTGTTGGCAACGCCTTGTTCGGCGCCGTTTGTCGGCACGGCCGTCGGATTTGCGTTAAGCCGGGGGGCGAGCGAAACGTTTCTTGTCTTTGGCGCGTTGGGGTTTGGTTTGGCGCTGCCTTACATTACCGTTGGCGTGTTTCCCGGCGCGGTGGCGCGGCTGCCGCGTCCCGGCGCCTGGATGATTGGTCTGCGCCGGTTTCTGTCGCTGGCGTTGGCGGCGACAGCGATATGGCTGCTGAGCGTGCTGGTTAGGCAGATGGGCGTCGACGATACGGTGAGCGTGGGCGCGTTGTTGCTGTTGATCGGCGCGGCGTTTGTCGCAAAGCGGTTTCCGGTGTCCCCGATGACATTCCAGCTGGGGCGACACGCCGGGGTCGCCAGCGCCGTCATGGTCATAGCCGCGCTTGCGATTCCGCTGATCAACGACCCGGCGCCGCGCGCAGTGGCGAACATTCAACAGGCTGGCGACGCGCAATGGGCGACCTTCGATATCGCGGAAATTGACCGCCACGTGCGGGATGGAAAACGGGTGTTTGTCGACGTGACGGCGGATTGGTGCATTACCTGCAAGGTCAACAAGAAGCTCGTGCTGGACCGGGATCCGGTCGCCGCGTTCCTGAAACGCGACGATGTGGTCGCCATGCGCGCGGATTGGACATTACCGAACCCGGACATCGCCGCATATTTGGCGAGCTTCGGACGCTACGGCATTCCGTTCAACGCGATTTATGGGCCGGGCGCGCCGAATGGCCGCGCATTACCGGAACTTTTATCGTCGGGAATTGTGATGGACGCCGCTGACGTCGCGAAACAATCTGCGGTCGCGGGCGCCCGTCGGTAGGGAAACCGGGGGTAGACCGGATCAGGATTGATCCAATTCAGCCGTATGTTACGCCGTTTCGGGCCAGTTCGTCGGCGCGTTCGTTTTCCGGGTGCCCGGCGTGGCCCTTGACCCAATGCCAGTGCGTATCGTGGGACGCCGCCGCCAATTCCAGACGCTGCCAGAGATCGACGTTTTTCACGGGTTTCTTGGCGGCGGTTTTCCAGCCACGGGCCTTCCAACCCGTAATCCATTTGGTGATTCCGTCCCGGACATAGGTGCTGTCGGTATAAATATCAATGCGGACCGGACGTTTCAGCGCCTCCAGACCTTGGATCGCGGCCATTAACTCCATGCGGTTGTTTGTCGTGTCTGGCTCTCCGCCGTTCAATTCTCGCTCCGCGCCATTGAATCGCATGACGACGCCCCAACCGCCGGGGCCGGGGTTACCGCTACACGCGCCGTCGGTATACATTCGAACGATGTTGGCCTTTTCAGATGCCATCATTCCAGCCCGTAAGCATCCGGGCTTTTGACCGTCTGATGGAAGTTAAGTTTGGCGAGGTAGTCGAGTGGGTCTTTGGGTTTCACCAATGCGCCTTCGGGGTGGTGTAGCCAGTCATATAGCCGGGTCAGCAGAAATCGTACTGCGCTGCCGCGCGCCAACAGGGGCAAGGCCTGAACTTCCGCGTCGGAAAAGGGGCGCACGGTCCGATACCGGGACAGCATGATGCGCGCCTTGGTGATGTTGAAACTGTTGTCGCGTTCGAAACACCATGCATTCAGACAAATCGCCAAATCGTAGGCGAAAAAATCGGTGCAGGCGAAATAGAAATCGATGATGCCGGATAATTTGTCGCCGATGAAAAAGACGTTGTCGGGAAACAAATCGGCATGGCATACGCCGGACGGTAAATCTTTTGGCCAGTTCGATTCGAGGTGATCCAGTTCCCGCGCCAGAGTGTCGGACAGGCCCGGCGACACACTATCCGCCCGCGCGGCGCAGGCTTCAAACAAGGGCCGCCAGGCGTGAACGGATAAGGCGTTTGGCCGCGTGGCGGCGTATGTGTCGCCGGCGACATGTAGCTGCGCCAGCGCTTCGCCAAGTGCGCTGCAATGATCGGGTTTGATGCGTCGCGGCCACATGCCGTCGAGAAACGACACCATCGCCGCGGGACGCCCGCACAAGCGGCGCAGTGCGTTTCCGTCGCGTCCATGCAGCGGCACCGGACACGTCACGCCAGCACTAGCCAAATGTTCGATGAGGCCCAGAAAATAGGGCAGATCGGATTCTTTAACGCGTTTTTCGTATAGCGTCAGAATATACCGGCCCATGGTCGTCTGCAGCAGGTAGTTGGTGTTCTCGACGCCTTCGGCTATCCCCTTGCAGGAGATAACCTCGCCGAGGTCGTATTCGGCGATAAAGGCGATAAGGTCTTCGTCGCCGACTTCGGTGTAAACGGCCATAAATCTGGTTCCGTCCGCTAGGCGGTCAGGATGGAGGGTAATTTGAATTCGACTTGTTCCTGGGTCGTCACGATTTCCTCGACGGTGACGTCGAATCGCTCGCGGCAGGCGGCGATGACCTCCTCGACCAGAACATCCGGCGCCGACGCCCCTGCCGTGACGCCTAAAACAGAAACGCCGTTAAGTTGCTCCCAATTGATTTCAGACGCGCGTTGAACCAGGGTCGCCTTGGCGACGCCGGCGTTCGATCCGACCTCCACCAGCCGGCGTGAATTGGAAGAATTAGGCGCGCCGACTACGAACAGAACGTCACAGCGATCCGCAATCGCCTTGACCGCCATTTGCCGGTTGGTCGTGGCGTAACATATGTCTTCTTTCTTGGGGCCCAGAATGTTTGGAAACCGGCGCCGCAGCGTCTCGACGATCTCGGCGGTGTCGTCCACGGATAACGTGGTCTGGGTAATGTAGGCGAGCGCCCGGTCCGGGTCCGGAAATTCAATGGATTCGGCTTGTTCCCGGGTTTCCACCAGGGTGACGGCGCCGTTCGGTAACTGCCCCATGGTGCCGATAATTTCCGGATGTCCCGCATGTCCGATCAGCACCACCATCCGTCCATCCGCATGGTGGCGTTCGGCTTCGCGGTGAACCTTGCTGACCAGAGGGCAAGTGGCGTCAACGTAGATCATTTCGCGTCGTTCGGCTTCGGCCGGGATTGATTTGGGGACGCCGTGCGCCGAAAAAACGACGGGTGCGCCTTCGGGAACCTCGTCCAGCTCATCGACGAAAACGGCGCCTTTTTGCTCGAGTTCTTCAACGACGAACCTGTTGTGGACGATTTCATGGCGCACATATACCGGCGCGCCGAAGCGTTTCAAACCCTGTTCCACGATTTGGATGGCTCGTTCGACGCCGGCGCAAAACCCGCGCGGCGCGGCGAGCAAAACCGTCAATTTAGCCGCCATGGCGTCCTGTCTCACTTTCTGTCCCGCCGACTGTCACCTGTACCTGCCTGTCCCCACAGTTTCGTATTGGCGTTCCATCTTGCCGCCGACTCCGCCGTTCTTTAATATCGCGCATCTGTCGGCTGTATCTGCGGGCGTCTGCATCGTATATCCAGCATTGGTAATATATCTGTCGCCGGGAGGAAAGGCGCCAGAAGAAAAGGGGTAAAAATGACCGAACCGGTATCCACACAACCATTTCCGTATAAAGTGGACGTCAAGGAGGGTGAATCGTATTGGTGGTGCGCTTGCGGGCTTAGCAAGAAGCAACCATTTTGCGATGGAAGCCATAAGGGCACAGGTCTGTCCCCTGTGGAACACAAGGCGACGCGCGACAAGAAGACGAGTTTTTGCGGCTGCCGGAAATCGGCTAATCAGCCGCTTTGCGACGGCGCGCATAACAATCCGTGACGATTGGAAATTTGGTGTCCAAGCGGCGTTATGGCGTCCTGACCGCGCGGTTTGCGGTGGTGGCGGCGTTAGGGTCGTTGGTCGCGGCGTGCACGACCGTCGATGCGACCAAGTTGGTGGCGTGTCCCAATGTGCAGGTGTTGAAATCACTTGGTGAATTCGTTCGATTCAAGCCTGGCCCGGGGCAGGACCCCACGGATGTCGCGACCGAGGCGTGGATCGAAAGCGTCGGGGGCGAATGTGAATTGGAGGACGGCGAATTTATCGTTGATTTGTCCCTCAGGATATCGACCCGTCGAGGACCGGCGAACCGGACGCCATCGACGGATTTGAGGTATTTTGTCGCCGTGGTCGATAGCCGGGAGGTTATCTTGCAGCGGCAATCCTTTCAGACCACGGCGCCGTTCGGGTCTTTTAAATCGGCGACGTTCAAGGATGCGATAGAGTTGCGAATTCCCCCGCGAAAGGGTGCGGCGGGGGACGCCTATACGATTTTCGTCGGGTTCGAGCTAAGCCGGGATGAACTGCGGTATAATCGGAAAAAATTCGGGCGGGGAAAATTCGGGTCGTAACCCGTCGTGCGGCGTTTATATCTTCAGTTGACATAATTCTGGCACGCGCTAGCTTCGTAACTGTTTAGCAGTGCTAGTGATCCCTGTGGGAGAGACGGATAGGGTTATATCCGCGCCGAAGGAGCAACCGCCCCGGAATCTCTCAGGCAAAAGGACCGCAGGGGGAAGCGACTCTGGAAAGTAGATGCGGGCTTCGGCGCGTGTCTCACCGAAGGTGAAAGCCGGTTCGGCGTTCGTTATCGACGCGCCGGTGATACTCTCAGGTATGACGACAGAGCGGGGCGGCGACTCCAGGAAACTGGACGCGCCGTCCGTGTAATCTTTGTTGGAGGCCGCCTGTGGGTGAATTGTTAAAGCGTACCCCTCTCTTCGATCTGCACGCCGATTGCGGCGCGAAATTCGCGCCCTTCGCCGGTTATGAAATGCCGGTTCAATTCCCGGCGGGCATCCTCAAGGAACACACCCAAACCCGAAACGCCGCCGGGCTGTTCGATGTGTCTCATATGGGGCAGGTCCGGATTTTTGGGACGGGCGCTGCGGAATGGCTGGAATCGCTGGTTCCCGGCGATATCGCCGGGCTGGGGCCGGGACGGATGCGGTACACCCAGTTCACGAACGAGGCGGGCGGCATCCTCGATGATTTGATGGTGACGCGGTTTGGCGATCATTTGTTTCTCATCGTCAACGCGGCCTGCAAGACGGCTGATCTCGACCATATGAAGGCGGCGTTGCCGGTTGGCGTGACGATCGAGGAACTGGACGACCGCGCGCTGATCGCCTTGCAGGGACCGTCCGCGTCCGCTGTACTGGCGCGGCATTCGAATGACGGCGTGGCTACGATGCCGTTCATGTCTTCGACCGAAATCGCTGTCGGGGGCGTTGAATGCATCGTCAGCCGCTGCGGCTATACCGGCGAGGATGGGTTTGAAATATCAACGCCGGTCGATCATGCGATTGACTTGGCCGAGGCGCTGTTGGCCGAGGCCGAAGTCGGTCCCATTGGGCTTGGCGCGCGTGATTCGCTGCGTCTGGAAGCGGGACTATGCCTATATGGCCAGGATATCGACGCCACGACCACGCCGGTTGAAGCCGATTTGGTCTGGTCGATTGGAAAACGCCGTCGCGCCGATGGTGGTTTTCCGGGCGATACGATCATTCAAGGGCAAATCGCCGACGGCGCGACTCGCAAGCGCGTTGGCGTTCGGCCGACGGGTCGCGCGCCCGTGCGGGCGCACTCGGAAATAATCGACGCGGCGGGCGCTGGTCTGGGCGAAATCACCAGCGGCGGATTTGGCCCGACGGTTGGTGGCCCGGTGGCCATGGGGTATGTGGCGCGGGGAAGCGCCGTTGTTGACACCCCGATGCAGGTCATGGTTCGTGGGAAAGCATTGCCCGCAAAAGTTGCGAAATTACCGTTTACGCCGCAACGTTACTATCGAGGCTGAACGCACACTAAAAGAAAGGACGTGAAATCAATGACCGAGCTAAAATTTTCCGAGGATCATGAGTGGATCGAGGTCGATGGAGACACCGCGACCGTGGGAATCACCGACTACGCGCAAGAGCAACTGGGCGACATTGTGTTCGTCGATTTGCCCGAGACGGGAACGGCGTTTGCGGTGGGCGATGACGCCGCCGTCGTGGAGTCGGTCAAGGCGGCGAGCGAGATTTACGCGCCGCTGTCGGGTGAGGTTGTCGAAGTGAACGAGGATCTGGAGGCGGATCCATCGAAGGTGAACGAATCAGCGGAAAGCAATGGCTGGTTCTTCAAGATGACGATCGCTGACTCTTCTGAACTGGAAGGGCTGATGGACCGCGACGCCTACGACGCTTTTATCGCCAGACTATAGCACCGCCAAATCATAACCGCCCGAACGTGGAATCACGACATGACCGACGCCGCTATTTCGCTCGACCAGCTTGAACAAACCGATGACTTCGTTGGCCGGCATATTGGTCCGCGTGACGCGGATATAGCCGAAATGTTATCGGTGACGGGCTTCGATTCGCTGGAAGAATTGATCGACGGCGCCGCGCCGGACTCGATCCGATCCGAAACGGCGCTCAATTTGCCCGACAGCCGGACCGAAGCCGATGTGTTGTCGGAAGTCCGCGCCTTCGCGTCGCGAAACGAAGTGCTGCGTTCGGTGATCGGCATGGGGTATTACGACACGATCACGCCCCCGGTCATTCTGCGCAATGTTTTGGAAAACCCCGGCTGGTATACGGCCTATACGCCGTATCAACCCGAAATTTCGCAAGGGCGGCTGGAAGCGGTGTTGAATTTTCAAACCATGGTTTGCGATCTGACCGGGATGGAAATTTCAAACGCGTCCTTGCTGGACGAAGCGACGGCGGCGGCGGAGGCGATGACGATGTGTCGCCGCGTGGGGAAGTCCAAGAGCGCGCGCTTTCTGGCGTCCCAGGACTGTCTTCCCCAGACGTTGGACGTGTTGCGAACGCGGGCGGCGCCGTTGGGAATAGACCTGGTCGTCGGTGATCCCGAGGCGATTCTTGGTGACGGGGATGCGGTGTTTGGCGTGTTGCTGCAATATCCCGCCAGTTCGGGCGAGGTCGCCGATTACGCAGCGCTTGTTCAACAGGCGCATGAGTCTGGCGCGCTGGTGGTTGTCGCCGCCGATCTGTTGAGTTTGACCCTGCTGACGCCGCCGGGCGAATGGGGCGCCGATATCGTGGTTGGCAGCGCGCAACGGTTCGGGGTGCCCATGGGGTTCGGCGGTCCACACGCCGCTTTTCTGGCGTCTCGGGAATCCTACAAGCGTTCGATTCCAGGGCGCCTCGTTGGGGTTTCGGTCGACCCGCGTGGCAATCCGGCGCTGCGTCTTGCACTGCAAACGCGCGAACAGCACATTCGGCGGGAAAAGGCGACCAGCAACATCTGCACCGCCCAGGTGCTTCTGGCGGTCATGGCGGGGCTCTACGCTGTTTATCACGGACCGGACCGGTTGCGAACAATCGCCGCGCGGGTGCATCGTTTGACGGCGATCTTCGCTGCAGGCCTGTCGCAAGGTGGGCGCCAGCCGACGAACTCGGCCTTTTTCGACACCTTGACGATTCCGGTCGACGACGCGGCGAGCGTTCACGCGCGGGCGCGGTCGGCGGGATATAATTTACGGGCGGTGGATGGTTCAACGGTTGGCGTGTCTTTCGATGAGACAACAACGCGCGCCGATGTCGAGACGCTGTTGGTGGTTTTTGGCGTGGGCGAGGGTGTTTCCGTTGAGGCCCTGGATGAAACCGCGCCACTGGCCATTCCCGAATCGCTGCGGCGGCAATCGCCGTTTCTGACCCATCCGGTGTTTCAGACGCACCATTCCGAAACGGAAATGTTGCGGTATCTGCGGCGGATGCAGGAAAAGGATGTGGCGCTTGATCGCTCCATGATTCCGCTGGGATCCTGCACGATGAAATTGAATGCGACGACGGAGATGATCCCGGTCACGTGGCCGGAATTCGG
>JABJJH010000258.1 GCA_018660965.1 Rhodospirillaceae bacterium
AATACCTGGATGGCGTCCACGTCCCCGGCGCGCAAGGCGTCGGCGTTTTCCGCCATTGAGGGGCCGACGACACGGTCCACCTTGTCCGGGTTCAAACCCGACCGGCGCAAATCTTCCTGCAGGCACAGCCACGGCGTCGTGACCTCGGCGACAGAGCGGAAGCTGACTTTCATCAAGTCGGCGTGTGTGTAGTCAGGCCGGGGTTCGCGACCGACGACAAAGAACGGATCGCGGGTGATAATTTCGCAAAAGCTGACGACGCCGCACTCCGGGTGCGTGTCATAGGTTTCCTGAATCCGCATCGGGCCGCCCCAGGACACGTCCGTATCGCCGGCAATCAGCCCGTCCACGGTCGCCGCCGCCCCCGCCGTGACCATTTCAACGTCGACGCCTTCCGCCCCGTAGGCGTCCAGCGCGTGGGCGGCGTAAACCGGCGTGTAGAAAACAGCGCGAAAGGGTTCGAAAAGGGTTACGCTCATTGAGCTCTCTTTCGTCCAGTTTCGTCGACGCCATCAATCAGAACAAAGGCGATACGGCAAATTTCAGTGTAGCGGTTCGCCCAAGCGTGCGCGGTGCCACGTTGAATCACCACGTCGCCCGCACGCAAGTGAACGTCCTCTTCATCAAGCAGCATATCGATTTCACCTTCCAGGATGATGGCGAAATCAACCGTATCCGTGACATGCATAAACGGATGCCGCGCGCCGGGGACCACCAGATGCGCCGACCCCACCGCCCCAAAGGCTTTCTCCGGATCCAGATTGGCGACCTCCGCATCGCTGGCGGGAGGAAATTCGTTGATGCGGAAATTGACGCCATTGGGCAGAGGTTCGGTAGTGAACTCGGCATCGGCTTCATCCCGTTCGCCGCCAAAGTTAGCCGGGGTAGCATCCGTCCGCCATAGATTGGTCCGACCGCCGGGGGGATGTTCCGAAACCACGACGTTTTCAGCATCGCTGTCCGAAATCACCACCGCCTTGCCATCTTTGTCATGGCCAGTGACAACGCGCCGCACTGGTTTGACCATGTAACATTTCCCCCTATCTTTCCCGGCTTAAAACGGCTTGGTGCCGATGATCACCGTGCGCTGCAGCACGCGCGGCTGCTTGGCCATGTCGTAATCGAAACTGCCCCGGTGCATCAAACTGCAATTGTCCCACATGACCAGATCGCCGACGCGCCAGGTGTGGTCGTAGCGGAATTGCGGCTGGGTCGCGTGATCCATCAATTCCGCAACCAGCGCGTCTCCTTCCGCCCGCGGCAGGCCGGGGACATGATCGAAATGGGTGCCGAGATAGAGCGCCTTGGTCCCGGTTTGGGGATGGGTGCGCACCATGGGATGGGTCATCGGCGGACGTTCGCGTTTCTGTTCTTCCGTGGCCGGCGTTTCACCGACGGTAATGCGGTTCGCTTCCCAGCTATGCACCACTTTCAGGTCGTCAATGCGGGATTTCATGTCCGGTGACAACACTTCATAAGCGCGCTTCATATTTGCGAACTCGGTTTCGCCGCCGCGCTCCGGCACCTCAATCCCGTGCAACATGGTGATCGCGGACGGTATCTCGTGATAGGACTTGTCAGAGTGCCAGAAATAGGGCCCCCGATTGACCAGCTTCGGGACAAGCTCGCCTTCGGGCGTGCGGTTCGTGATGTCGTTGATCGTTGGGTAGCGCTCGCCATTTCGCAACCGCCCCACATGATTTTCCAACTCGCCATAATTTCCGGCAAAGCGGCCCTGCTCTTCCCGGGTCATGGACTGGTCGCGAAACACAACGACATGGTGTTCCATCAAGGCGGCGTAAATCGCGTCCTTCATGGCCGCATCGATTGGTTGCGACAAATCCGGGCCGATAATTTCAGCGCCCATGACATCGCTAATGCGTTGAATATCAAACGGGTAAGAGGCTGGCGCGGATTGTGCGCCGCTGGTCGCGCCCTGTTGGACTTGTTGCATCGCTCTACTCCAAACCAAAAGTGCTAAAATAAAAACCTAGCTTAGTCCAAACATCCCGCGGACCGCCAGCCCCTAAACCGTCACCACCATACACCCTGCCGCGTCTCTTTCCTGCGGCGACGCGCGCCTTTTCCCACACTTCAAGTTGGGGCATACTTTTCCATGAAATAGCGAAAGGCCCAACCATGAAACTCGAAATTACCCCCATATCGCCGGTAATCGGCGCGGAAATCGAAGGCGTCGATATCACCAAACCGCTGAACGACGACGCGTTCGACGCGGTTAATCAGGCCTTGCTCGATAATCTGGTGCTGGTGTTTCGCGACCAGCCGCTGGACGACGACGCGTTGATGACCTTGGGTAAAAGCTTTTCATCCCTGGTGATCCATCCGTTCCTGCAATCCAACACGGACAACCCGGAAGTTGTCGCCATTTATCGCGAACCCGGTGACAAAACTATCGTGGGCGAAGATTGGCACGCCGACACCACGCATATCGCGACCCCGCCCATGGGCGCCGTCCTGCACGCCATCGAAACCCCGCCGAAGGGCGGCGACACGATGTTCGCCAACCAGTACATCGCCTATGAAACCTTGTCGGATGGCATGAAGCAATTGCTCGACGGGCTGAACGCGGTGCATGACGACACCCACGTGGCCGGACCGAAATCGAAAAAGAACAAAACCCGGACCAACAAGGTTCGCGACGACCCTAACTGGCGTCCAACATCGAGCATACATCCGGTTGTGCGCACGCACCCCGAAACCGGACGCAAATGTCTGTTCGTCAACCGGTCGTATTCGCATTGCTTCGAAAACATGACTCGCGCCGAAAGTCAGCCGTTGATGTCGTTTCTGCAGGAACAGGGTAACCGGCCCGAATTCACTTGCCGGGTGCACTGGGACCCCGGCACGACGGTCATCTGGGACAATCGCTGCATGAAACATATCGCTGTCAACGACGTCACAGACCACCGGCGCGTGATGCATC
>JABJJH010000250.1 GCA_018660965.1 Rhodospirillaceae bacterium
GAGACCGAGAAAAACGTACCCGAGCCACGTCGCGAAATGTCGGACGATATAGAGGGAAAACGTAGCGGATATGCGCACGGCCGCCCCCTACGTCGTTTGAAGGGGGGCATGGGGCCCCTTGGGTCTGTCGCGACGCCGGGGTGGTGCGACGATGATATACAGCCCGGCCAACAATGGAGCCAAGGCGACGAAATACATGCCTGCGTTCATAATCGGCGTATGTGCCGCCGTGTTTTGCGAACCGATATGCGCGATGACAATGGTCGTCATTACCGCGATTGCGCCATATAGGGATTTGGTTTGGCCGCGTCGGTCGAACGTTCCAGACAGCATGAAAGCCAGGGCGATTGCACAATAGGTTAAGGGTAGAAACAGGCTGCTCAGCCTGGCGTGCCCTTCGGCGATGAGTTTTTTGCGATAATGTGGGTCATCGATCATGTCGCCCGGGTTTAGTAATTCGTGCAGATATCGCTCTCGTGGTTCGCGTCGACGACCGGTTATGTCTGCCTCTCCGGCGCTAATTTCGACCGTATATTGGTCGAAATACAGTAGCGATAACTTGCCGCCGTCGCGATCGACCTGTTGGCGATTGCCCTTCACCAGAATTACGCGGGGTCCTTCGTCACTACGGACGATTGCGCCGCTTTCAGCCATCATGGTGACAGGCTGGGATCGGTCACGGTTGTCGTGAACGAAAATTCCCTTAAGCGCGCCGTTCGATCCGCGCTCGCGGATAAATACGGTAATACCGTCGCTTAAGGTGTTGAAGCTGCCTTCCTGAAGCAGAATGGATCCAAAGTCATTGCGGACCGTATACTGTAAGTCCTTAAATTCCCTGTATGATAAGGGAAGTAGATACACATTGAGAACCGTGACGGCCATCGTGACCATGCCCGCGACGATGAACCCCGGTTTAGCCAGTGTTGCGGCGCTTAGGCCCGCGGCGCGCATGACCACCAATTCGCTGTCAGTAATCAATCGGTTGTAGGTGTACGCCGTCGCACAGAAGGCTGCGATGGGTAGGACGATGGCGAGAAAACGCGGGATTAGCAGCGACGCCATGAAGGCGAACGTCGTCAATGGCAGGCCTCTGTTGACGATCATGTCGACGAGCCGCAACGATTGTGTAAGCCAAATCGCCAAACACAGGATAATGGTGACGAACACCGTTACCCCCACGATTTGCTTCACCATATATCTTGTTAAATGGTCCATCTTCGATATTCGTGGAGTTTTACCCCGGAATTTCTTGATATTCCATAATTTTTTGTCGCGCGGCGCGTGTTGTCCCGCAGACGGATCGCGCGTCAATCGATGGGTTTTTCTTTTATGACGGTCGGGGTACATTCCGCGTTCAAGATTTGATCGTCAATACGACGCCTCGCCATGACGCGCCGAGGACAATTGTTCATGGACGTGATTTCCATGACGTCCATATAGAATACGCAGGGAGACTTTCATGAAAATCACGTTTGCCGAGCCGTCCACGCAAAAATCATTCGCGCCTAAATCGGGCGCTCTTGTCGTCGGTGTCGGGCCAAAACCAAAGCTCGCCGCTGCGGCGAGACGGTTGGACTCAGCGACGAATGGGGCGCTTTCCAGAGCGATGTCGGCGAGCCGGTTTTCAGGGAAGGAAGGGCAATTGCTTGAAATTCTGGCGCCGGAGGGAATTTCCAATCCTAGAGTGCTTCTGGTCGGGATCGGAGATGGGTTGAATGAACTGGAGCTTGAAAACCTGGGCGGCCGAGTTTTGTCGCACCTGAACAGAGTTGGCGAGAGCACGTCGAATCTTTTCGTTGACGCCGGGGCCAAGGATTTAGCCACCGCCGCCGCGCGCATCGCCTATGGCGCACGGTTGGCCAGTTATCGGTTCGATCAATACCGCACCAAGGAATCGGCGGATTCGAAACCGACCCTGCGAACACTAACGGTGCGTGTGAAGGGCGCCGCCAACGCCCGCCGCGCGTTTCAATCGCTCGATAAGGTGGCGGATGGCGTATTCATGACGCGCGATCTGGTGTCCCAGCCGCCTAATGTTTTATTCCCGAAATCCTTTGCGAATGAAGCGAAGACGTTGACCAAGCTTGGCGTTAAGGTCGAAGTGCTGGGTGAAAAGCAAATGGCGAAGCTGGGCATGGAAACCTTGTTAGCGGTCGGTCGGGGCTCCGAACAGGAAAGCCAGTTGGCGGTCATGCGCTGGAATGGCGCGGGGCGATCGACAAAGCCTGTCGCGTTTGTCGGGAAGGGCGTCACCTTTGACACCGGCGGCATTTCCTTGAAGCCCGGCGCCGGGATGGAGGAAATGAAATGGGATATGGGCGGCGCCGGCGCCGTGACGGGCCTGATGAAGGCCCTGGCCGGTCGCAAGGCGAAAGTGAACGCGATTGGCGTTATTGGTTTGGTTGAAAATATGCCCGACGGACGGGCGCAGCGGCCCGGTGATATCGTCACGTCGATGTCGGGACAGACGATAGAGGTCATCAACACCGATGCGGAAGGTCGTCTGGTTCTCGCGGATGCGCTTTGGTACACCCAAAAACGATTCAAGCCACAATTCATGATCGATTTGGCCACCTTGACGGGCGCGATCATTATTGGATTGGGGCATGAACACGCGGGCCTGTTTTCCAACGACGACGCCCTCAGCGACCAGTTGGCGGCGGCGGGTCGCGCATCGGGCGAGAAGGTCTGGCGTCTTCCATTGGACAAGGCCTACGATAAAATGCTGGATTGCCCGGCGGCGGATATGAAGAACATTGGCGGCCGATCAGCCGGTTCGATCACGGCGGCGCAGTTTCTGCAGCGGTTCGTGAACGACTCGCCCTGGGCGCATCTCGATATCGCCGGGGTCGCCTGGTCGCAAAAGGACGCGCCGACGACGCCCAAGGGAGGCACGGGATTTGGCGTGCGGCTGCTGGACCGGTTTGTCCGGGACAACTACGAAGGATAGACGGAAGGAGTGTCGCAACAACGTGACGGAAATCCGCTTTTATCACCTGCAGCGCCGCCCGTTGGAATGGGCATTGCCGCAGCTTCTGGAGAAGACGCTGGAACGCGGTTGGCGCGCGGTTGTCATGGCCCGCTCCAGCGAACGCGTCGAAGCGTTGAATGGCTTGTTGTGGACCTATTCGAAGGACGGGTTCCTGCCGCATGGCGGTGACGGTGATCCGCATCCTTCAGAGCACCCCATCTGGTTGACGGAAACCGATGAAAACCCCAACGGCGCCACGGTGCTGTTCCTGACGGACGGTGCAGAGTCGGCGAATATCGGCAAATACGATTTGTGTTGCGAATTATTCGATGGCAATGCGGATGATGCCGTGGCGGCGGCGAGAGAGCGCTGGAAACGTTACCTTGAATCTGCGCACGCCCTGACGTACTGGCAACAAGGTGATGCTGGCGGTTGGGAGAAAAAAGCTGAAACCGCTGGTTGACGCATCAACCGGCTAAGCGTTAAGGAAGCGCGCCAGGTGCCCTTGCGATGGGGGACTGGGACGTTTATAACCCCGCGACTTTTCACGGGGGCAGCTTCCAAGGAATGGAGCCAATGGCTATAGAACGGACGTTATCAATTATTAAACCGGATGCGACTCGTCGCAACCTTACGGGGCAAATCAACGCACGGTTCGAGGGTGAAGAACTGCGAATTGTGGCGCAAAAGAGAATTCAGCTAACCGGAGAAATGGCTGGAAAATTCTACGCTGAGCACGCGGAACGGGCGTTTTTTTCAGATCTTTGTGAATTCATGACATCGGGTCCCGTTGTTGTGCAGGTGCTGGAAGGTGAAAACGCCATCCTGCGGAATCGCGAGATTATGGGCGCGACGAACCCCACTAACGCAGAGGATGGCACGATTCGGAAGGATTTTGGCGAATCCGTTGAAGCGAATTCGGTTCACGGATCGGACTCGCCTGAATCGGCGGCGCGCGAGATTTCGTTTTATTTCAGCGAAGTCGAAATTGTCGGGTGACGCGGTGTTGGTTATAATAATGGCGTTTGTGTTTACATGACGCCATCTCGATAAAATCCCCGCCATTGGCGGGGATTTTTATTTGAATACACGGTCGTCGTTTCTTGATATTACAAGGATTGGCGCAATGTGGCGCGTGAAGAACGCGACGGAAGCGCCCGTGAAATTTAGAAAGCGGGATCGATTTGCCAGGCATAATAACGCGCGGTAAGGACACCGTTAAGGCGCATTCGGAACGCCCGGTCGCCGTCATCGACATCGGGTCGAATTCCATTCGCCTGGTGGTGTACGACAGTTTGAACCGTGTATCGTTTCCGGTCTTCAATGAAAAAATAGAATGTGGACTTGGGCGTGACATGGATCGCACCGGGCGCCTGCATCCTGAAGGGATGTCACTGGCGCGGCAAAGTCTGCATCGGTTCGTCGCGTTGATGAACGCCATGGGCGTTGTTCAGGTCGTTGCGGTGGCGACGGCGGCGATCCGCGATTCGGAAGATGGCCCTGCGTTCGCCAGGGAGTTGGAGGCATTTTGCGACTTTCCAATCAAAATTTTGTCGGGCGAGGAAGAAGCGAGAATCTCGGCCAATGGCGTTCTTTCCGCAATTCCGGACGCGTCGGGATTTGTCGGTGATTTGGGTGGCGGCAGCGTGGAGTTGGTCGCGATTGACGATGGGCGGATACGGGCGTTATCAACGTTGCCGCTCGGCCCCATTCGAATGGCGCGCGAAATCGTTATCGACCCGGACGCGGCGCTCCAGGTTGTAAACAGGAATATCGAGGGGCTCGATTGGATCAAGGACGGACAGGGGAAGTCATTTTATGCGGTCGGCGGCGCGTGGCGCGCCTTTGCGCGGGCGCATATGGCGCATGTTCGATACCCGCTCAAGGTTTCGCATCATTATGAAGTTTCCGCGCCCGACGTCATAAAATTCGCCCGGCATATCGAAGCGCTTTCGCCAAAAAAACTCTCATCCTTGCCCAATGTGTCAAAAAAACGGGCGGCGACGTTGCCCTATGCATCGGTGTTGCTGGAACGCCTTTTGACTATTTCCAACGTCGATAAAGTCGTGTTTTCCGCCTATGGCCTTCGGGAAGGCTGTTTGTTCGAACAACAACCCGCGCGACGCCAGGCGGAAGACCCACTTATCGAAATTTGCCGGGGCGTATCTGCATTCACGGGTCGTTTGACGGCGGATGGTGAAACGCTGTTTCACTGGATATCCCCCGCGTTCGAAGGGGAAGAACCATGGCAGCGTCGGTTACGCCGCGCCGCGTGCCTTTTGGCCGATTTGGAATGGTCGGAACATCCGGATTATCGCGTGGAGCACGCGCTGTTGCGTATTTTGCGGTATCCGCTGGTGGGCGTGGATCATTCTGGCCGGGCGTTCATGGGGCTGGCCGTGGCGTCGCGCCACGCCAAGGTCCGCACCCAATTGATGACGCGGTTCGTGGAGCCTTTGTTGAGCGCGGACGAAATGGCGCGGGCGCGCGCGACCGGTCTTGCGATGCGCCTGGGATACACGTTGTCGGGTGGGGTGGTGTCCTTGCTGGAGCAGACCAGTCTTACGCGAGACGGTGATCGTCTCGTTCTGCAAATGCCTGACCATGCGGATGTGCTGGTTGGCGACGTGGTTCAGCGTCGGTTTAAGTCACTGGCGAAAGCGCTCGGATGTGCGCCGAAGGTGACCTATGTCCCTGCGAGCGAGTCCGAGGGCGCTTTAGCGTAGTACGGCCCGGTTAGCGAATTTCAATTGACCGAACGACATCCAGGATTGGAGCGTTGTTTGCGCCAAGTTCGAATTTCGCTTGATAAAGCCCTGTGCGCCATGGCCGGGTGCGGTTGGATTTTCCGCCGGTCAAAAAGCGAACCCCGCTATGTTTTGGAAACGTCCCTGTCTTGTCAAAAATTACGCCGCCGCCTGGGTCGAAAAAACGAAGCCTGTAGACATCGCCTGCGCGCACGCCCGCGAAGAAGACGCCAAACAGAAGGTTGCGGGCGGTCGTGGGGAATGTGTCCCGGTCGTATAAACCGTATTGCAGGGCGGCGCGTTTCATCACTTTGTCGCTAAACCCGGCGTGCAGCAGGAAGGCGCGTTGATAGGTCAGTGAGTCCAATGCGCTTTTTCGCCAGAGCGATGCGCTTGTGAACTCGCCGCACACGTCGCTTTTTGCGTCCGGTTGCACGGATGCGCCGGTAAACGGGTCCACGGGCGTCCCACGGTGATTGACCTGAAAATGAACGTGCGGGAACTCGGTCAATCCGGACAAGCCGATCACGCCAATGGGGTCTCCTGACGCAACCCGCTGTCCCTTGGTTACGGAGACGCCGCCGCGGCGTAAATGCGCATAGATGGTGCGCCATCCGTCGCCATGGTCGATCACCACCGCATTGCCCAGTCCGCGGTCGAATACGGCGTCCTTGCCAACAAGACCCATATGGACGTCGGGCATGCCGTCGCGTGTTGTGACGACCGTTCCCGGCGCGGCGGCGCGGACAGAAATATCGCGTTCCATCATCTTAAAATCTCGGAGGCGGAAATCCGTGCCTTTGTGCCCGTCATCGCTAAGCGAACCGCAGCGATAGTCACGGTAGGCGCCGTCAGGCGCGTGATCGACGTATTTTTGAACGAAGCAGTCTGGACCGGCCAAGCAATCCAGCGGCAGGTCGAAGCGCGGCGGCGGCGCTTCGGGGAACGCGGTGCGGGGAAGGCAGATGACGAACAGGGCGCCGAGGAATACAGAGATTAGGCTCCGGTCCACGGCGCGCCGCCTACACGTATCCGGGACCGTCGATAAGGGGGAAGGCGCGGAGCTGATCTTCGTCAAATTCAACCCCGAGGCCTGGTTTTTCCGGGGGATGCACGAAACCGTCGGAATCCACTTCCGCGCGCCAGTCGCAAAGATCGTCCCTAAAAGGGTTATGCCGTGAAATATCGGCTTCGAAATAGCCCGGATTATCGATGCTGCACAGCAAATGAATGCCCGCGGCGACGTTCAGGCCGGTCAACGAGGTATGGGGATTTATCGTCAGTTTCCAAGCCGAGGCCAGGGCCGCTATCCGCAAGGCTTCGGTGACGCCGCCGGTTTTCGACAAATCGGGCTGAACGACGGTCATGCAGCCATCTTCGATCATCCGATGGAATTCGTAGCGTGTGTAATGATTTTCTCCGGCGGCCAGCGGTGTGCGGC
>JABJJH010000422.1 GCA_018660965.1 Rhodospirillaceae bacterium
ATAATGGAAACCTTGTGCACCGTATCGCTGCCCGGCGTCGCCAGCGCGACGAAGGCGTGTCCCAGCTCGTGATAGGCCACGATTTCGCGTTCGTGCGGGATAATCAGGCGGCTTTTCTTTTCCAGCCCGGCGACGATCCGTTCGATGGCCTTGGTGAAGTCGTCCATGGTGACCGAATCGCCATGCCTTCGGGTCGCCAAAATCGCGGCTTCGTTGACGATATTGGCGAGGTCGGCGCCGGTGAAGCCCGGCGTCAGGGCGGCGATTTGTTCCGGCGGTACTTCGGCGCCGAGGGTGATCTTCTTCATGTGAACGCGCAGGATGGCCTCCCGACCCCGTCTGTCGGGCCGGTCCACCAGCACTTGCCGGTCGAACCGGCCGGCGCGCAGCAAGGCGGGGTCTAGAATTTCCGGTCGGTTCGTCGCCGCCAGCAGAACAACGCCGACGGACGGATCGAACCCATCCATTTCACTGAGAAGCTGGTTTAGCGTCTGTTCCTTTTCGTCCGAGCCGCCGCCCGATAGCGGCGCCAGGCCGCGGGCTCGACCGAGCGCGTCCAATTCGTCGATGAAGATAATGCACGGCGCGGATTTGCGCGCCTGTTCGAATAGATCGCGAACCCGCGCCGCGCCCACGCCGACGAACATTTCCACGAATTCCGAGCCGCTGATCGAAAAGAAAGGCACCTTCGCCTGTCCCGCGACGGCGCGCGCCAGAAGGGTCTTGCCGGTTCCCGGCGGCCCGACCAGAAGCACGCCCTTGGGAATGCGCGCGCCCAGCCGACCATAGGTATCGGAATCGGTTAGAAACTGGACAACTTCCTGCAATTCCTCCTTGGCTTCATCCACCCCGGCGACGTCGTCGAACGTCACCTCGGTGTCCTTTTCCATATAGACTTTGGCTTTGCTTTTGCCGACCGACATGAAGCCGCCCATGCCTTGTTTTTCGGCGAAGCGCCGGATTACGAACATCCAGATGAAAAAGAACATGCCGATGGGCACGACCCAGGACAACAGATTGCCGATGAATTTGCTTTCGACAATTCCGGTGAAGGTGATGTCATATTTTTCAAGATCACGGGCCAGGTCCGGCTCGACACGCAACGTATAAATTTGGGAGCGATCGCTGCCCTGCGGTGATTTCAGCGTGCCGCGAATATAGCGGTCGGCGATGCCGATTTCGGCGATCTGGTTATTGCGCAGCAGGCTCTGAAATTCGCTGTACGGGATGGTTTCGACGGCCTGCTTTCCACTCCACCAGTGCTGCAGCATGATGATGGCCCAAACGGCGATAAGCACATACCAGACGTTGATCTGCGTTTTCTTTTCCATGCAACCCTCTCCCTTCGCGTCGATCTTACCGGCGGTTCGGCGGCGTGTCCGTGATGCACATCAAGAATGATGGCGGCGATATTGTGGTTCCCCGAACAGGTTGGTCATGGCGGTTTCGGAATCAGAAAAATCGACCCACTCGTCTTCCAGGACAAGAAGTCCGCGTTCGACGGCGGGGCGGTTAAGGATCTCGTCGTACCATTCGGCGACGCGCGGATAATATTGCAGCGTCAGCCCCACTTTGTCGTGGACGCGTACCCAGGGAAAACAAGCGATGTCCGCGATGGAGTAATCGCCCGCCAGAAATTCCATATGGTCAAGACGACGCTCCATCACATTCAACAGGCGATAGCTTTCCTTGGTGTAGCGTTCCACGCCGTATGGGAGGTTTTCCGGCGCGTACCGGTGGAAATGTTGCGCCTGGCCAAACATCGGACCAACCCCGGACGATTGGAACATCAGCCATTGGATGACTTCATAGCGGCCCGCCGTGTCGGGCGGAATCAGCTTGCCGGCCTTGTCTGCCAGATAAAGCAGGATCGCGCCGGTTTCGAACACCGCGTAGGGTTCGACGGTCGGGCCTTCGTCGTCGATGATGACTGGAATTTTGTTGTTCGGGCTGATCGCCAGAAATTCCGGCTCGAACTGCGCGCCTTCGGTAATATCAACCGGGTGCACCGAATAAGGCAATTCGATTTCTTCCAGCATGATATGGACCTTTTGCCCGTTTGGCGTCGGCCATGTGTAAAGATCGATCATTGAGTCGCGTGTCTCCGGTTAAGCGCGAAAAAAGTGCTTACATTGTTGGTAACGTTTAGCAGAATTGGACGGGAAGCGGGGCATGGATTTGGGCCGCCACACCCATAAAAAGGAATTATAACCTAAACATCGAGGCAAGTCAAAGTCCATGATTTGCGCTAGTGGTCTGGTCGAAACGCTTGGTTCCCAAGCCTTTCGTGAATCAGACCACGAACATATTGATCTGGTGGAGCAACTGATCGAAACGGATGGGAACCATCCGCTTCGGTTGCTCCACTAGTCGATGAAGAAGTCCTCCGAACCGGCCCCCCCCATTCGCGCCACGGCGTTGAGCATCGCCAAACCGTCGAACAATTCGTTGAATTGTTGTTGGCGCAATTCAGCGCCAAATTGCGTCATGTAATATTTCCATAAATTGATGCAGTGGGTGGCCGTCGATACATGCGCGGCCAAACTCAAATACGAACTGGCTGAATTTCCCAAAAATTCTATGAACAGCTGAGGGTTGTCCGCATTGACGAATTGATCGTAACTGTTTTCGTATTTCGTAATGATCTGGTTTGCTTCTACATGCGCTTCGCGCATCTTCACACGCAAGCGTCCCCGGCGCTCGAGAATCTGGTTCTGCTGTTCCTCCGGCATTTCCAGGGAGTTGACGGGAAAGCAAAGCTGGTTGTTGCCGATCCAAAGAAACAGGGCTTTTAAATCCTCCTCTATTTCCTTGAATCGGACCTGATAGTAAAACACCGCCTTCCAGGCGAAAAATATCTCCGGCGCTTGTTCCGGCGCGATCTGTAAGGCCTTGACGAAAGGTTCGATGCCTTCGATGTCCCTGGCCTGCCAGATTTTCATCAAGAACCGCCCAATGTAGCGTTTGCGCGCCGAGTCGGTTTGACCAGACTCTTGACCGTCGAGCGCCTTCTCGACGAGTCTGGCGATTTTATCACGAATGGGCAGGCGAATTTTGTCCCATTCCGGCTTTGCGATTGCGAAATAAGCGGGATGGATTTCGTCGTCCATTTCATGCTGTTCGGCCTTGCTTTTGAACATGAAGGGATCAAGGCTGTGCATGGTCTCAATCAGCGAGAGGGTTTCTACGTCCTTTTTGACCCGCTCGAGCATTTCGGGGCTTCCCGCGCCGTGGGAGAGCTTATGCATTAACATTTCGGGAAAACCAAACCCGCTGAATTCGATGGATTCGCCACCGTCATAGGGGTTCTCGAAATCGTAGGGAAAGTAGACGACTGTACCGACGATGACATTTTGCCGCGCGGTGGCCAGGGCAGGCTGGAATCGTTTTATCAGAATGGATTTGTTCAACAGGTCGGTCTGAAACAATTTTCCGATGGGGTCGTCCGCCGGAATGGATTTTCCAATCGCATGGCAATCGAGCGCAATGGCGCGGCCTGACTCGATGATGTTGCGGAGTTGCGACCTGTCCATCAAAAATACCTATAGAGTCCGATCTCCGACAATAGATGGGCTGAGGTGAATATTGGAATCATCACAGCAAATCAAAGTCATCACAGTAAACTAGCGGGTCCGGTTGAGGATAGCATTGTCCGAACCAGCCCTGGTGGTCTGATCGAAACGCTTGGTTCCCAAGCATTTCGTGAATCAAATCACTAACATATTAATCTGGTGGGGCAACTGATCGAAATGGATGGGAACCATCCATTTCGGTTGCTCCACTAGAATATCATTCCACGCCATTCAGGGCCGCCAGACCGTCGAACAATTCCATGAAGGGTTGGTGGTCCAGCCTGCCGCCGTATTGACCCATATACCATTTCCACAGATTACAGCTATGCGTGGCGACCGACACATGCGCCGCTAAATTCAGGTACGAATTGGCCGATTTGGATTCCAGGAAATCCATGAACGCCTGGGGTTTGTCGGCCTCAATGAACTGATTATAACTGTTTTCGTATTCCAGAAGGACTTGGTGGGCTTTCAAATGACCCGCACGCATCTTGTCACGCAATTGATCCCGGCGCGCCACAAGGAAATTCTGCTCTTCCCGCGAGACTTCCAGTGCATTTGTTGGAAAGCAAAGATCATTGTTGCCGGTCCATTGAAAAAGGGTTTTTAGATCATCGCCTAAATCACTGAATCGGACTTGATAGTAACACACCGCCTTCCAGGCGAAGAAAACCTCCGGTGCGCGGTCAGCTGCGATTTTCATGGTTTTGACGAAGGGCTCGATGCCGTCAATGTCCTTCGCTTCCCAGATTTTCATCAGAAACTGTTCAATATATTTCTCACGCGTCGGATTGTCCTGTCCATCCTGTGAGCCGCCGAGCGCCTTGGTGACCAGTCTGGATATTTTTTCGCGGATCGGCAGGCGAATCTTGTCCCATTCCGAATCGGAAATGGCGAAATAATCAGGATGAATGTTTTTGTCTATTCCCTGTTGCTCGGCCCTGCTCTTGAACATGAATGGGTCGAGGCTGTGCATGGAATGGACCAGGGAGAGAACCTCAACGTCCTTGTTGACCCGCTCGACCATTTCGGGACTTTCGGCGCCGCGGGAGACTTTATCCAACAAAAACCCTGGAAATCCAAAGCCGTTGAAATCAATGGATTCGCCGCCGTCATAGGGGTTTTCAAAATCGTAGGGAAAATAGACCACCGTATCGACGTGGACATCCAGCCGAGCGGTGGCCAGCGCCGGTTGGTATCGTTTTATCAGGACGGATTTGTTCAACAGGTCCGTCTGAAACAACTGTCCAATCGGGTCGTCCGCTGGAATGGATTTCCCGATCGCGTAACAGTCAAGCGCGATGGCGCGCCCGGACTCGATCATGTTGCGAAGCTGGGACCTGTCCATTTAAAAACACCAGCAGTTAGAATGGAGACTAATCAAAAGACGCCTGATATTGCGGAATGCGGCTTTTACAAGCACAGAGTCTTGAATGAAAATGTCGTTGGTTCCCATGATTTGGAGGTCTCGCGCGTCGGTTCGAACGGGTTTCACGGTTTATTTCACGCCGTTCAGCACTATCAAGCCGTCGAACAATTCCGTGAATTGAGCGTGGCGTAGTTGAGCGCCGTATCGCGTCATGTATTGTTGCCACAAATTATTACTATGCGTGATCGCCGATACGTGCGCCGCCAAATTCAGGTACGAGTTTCCCGAATTTTCCAAAAATCCCATGAACGATTGGGGTTTGTCGGCGTCGATGAACTGATTGTAACTGTTTTCGTATTCTTGAATGACCTGAATCGACTTTAGCTGACCCGCGCGCATCTTTTCACGCAGCCGATCCCGGCGTTCCAGAATCAGGTTCTGTTCTTCCTGCGAAATTCCCAGCGCATCGACGGGAAAACAAAGTTCATTGTTGCCGATCCAGTGGAAAAGGGTTTTTAAATCATCGCCTAACTCACTGAATCGAACTTGATAATAACACACGGCCTTCCAGGCGAAAAAAACCTCCGGCGCGCGTTCGGGCGCAATTTGCATGGCCTTGACGAAGGGTTCGATGCCTTCGATGTCCTTCGCCTGCCAGATTTTCATCAGAAATCGTTCGATATATTGCTCGCGCGCCGGGTTGTCCTCTAACCCACCGAGCGCCTTGGTGACGAGTTTGGCGATTTTTTCGCGGATGGGCAGGCGAATTTTATCCCACTCCACATCTGAAATAGCGAAATAATCAGGGTGAATGCCCTTGTCTTTATCCTGTTGCTCCGCCTTGCTCTTGAACATGAAAGGATCAAGGCTGTGCATGGAATCGATCAGGGAGAGGATCTCCACATCCTGGTTGACCTGCTCGACCAACTCCGGAGATTCCCCGCCGTGGGAAAGTTTATCCAACAAAAGTCCAGGGAATCCAAAATTGGTGAAATTGATGGATTCCCCGCCGTCATAGGGGTTTTGGAAGTCATAAGGGAAATAAACGACCGTATCGACAAGGACATCCAGCCGAGCGGTGGCTTGCGCCGGTTCGTATTGTTTTATCAGGACGGATTTGTTCAA
>JABJJH010000389.1 GCA_018660965.1 Rhodospirillaceae bacterium
ATTGTTACGCCAATAATTTGTGAACGTATGTAGCGTATAAGAATTCAGTAACTTCTACGGCATGCAGGACTTGTAAAAACGTGAGCCCGTCTCCCAGTACAAACCTTGAAATGGCCCGGTATATGGCGTTCGCGTTTTGCACGGCGGACGCGCTATTGGAAATAAAGCCGGACGGCGTTATCATGTTCGCGACGGGCGCCACGCATAGCCTTTTCGGGATGGGCTCCAAGGATATCGTCGGTGAAAAAATAACGGCGCTCGCATCCCCGGAAGAATCCACGTTGATATTGGCCCTGATGAAAATGGCGGCCAGTGGTCAGCGGTTCAATGATATGGCCGCGCGGTTTCACCGGCGCGGTGACTCCGACGCGCTTATCACATTGAACGGTTACAGCGTCCCTGACCTTGGCGGCAATTGTTTCATCACCGCCAAGGCCGCGCCTATCGGCGGTCCGGGAACCCGTGGCCAGGATCGGGATTCCGATTCCGGATTGATGGATGCTGATGGGTTCGGCGACGCAGTCGAAGCCCGCCTGGCGAATCCCGACGCCGAAGAGGAATTGACGTTTATTGGCTTGGCGGGCCTGCCGGAACTCGAAGGGCGTTTGTCGCCGGGTGAATGGCAGTTGTTGCAACAACGCATTGGGACGTTTCTGAACGCCGTCTCCGCCGGTGGGGATACGGCGGCGCAACTTGGCGACGACAAGTTCGGTCTGCTACATGACAAGGGCCTGCCGGTCGCCGATGTTGAAAGCCAGTTGCAGCAGTTTTCAAAGGACGCGGACCCGCGCAACATCGGCGTTGAGGCGACGTCTCAATCGCTTGACCCGAATGCCATGGATTTGTCGGGTCCGGAACTGGCGCGCGCGGTGCTTTACACAATTCGTCAGGTCGCCGACAGCGGTGGCGGGGCGGCCGAGGATGTTCTTTCCGCCAACATTTCCGATAAGTTGCAAGACGCCGCGCAAAAAATAGCACTCGTGAAAGCGACGATCGATGGCAATTTGTTCGACATCGCCTACCAGCCCATCGTGTCCCTGGCGAACGAGAGGGTGCATCATTTCGAAGCCCTTGTCCGGATCACGGACCCGGAATGTCCGTTCAATACGTTCGAGTTTGTCTGTTTCACCGAGGATGTCGGGCTCGCTGTTGAGTTTGACCTCGCCATGTGCCGGAAACTGATGTCGCGGTTGAAAACAATGTCGGAACGCGACCAGTTAATCCCGGTCGCGATGAATATTTCCGGTCACTCCATAAATTCCGACGGGTTCGTGGATGAACTTCAGGATTTACTTGCGCAAAACCCGGGATTGCATGGCGCGATCATGTTCGAAATCACCGAGACCGCGCGTATCCAGGATCTGGAGAAGGCGAATGAAATCATCCGTAGGCTGCGGGCCGGTGGGTTCCATGTCTGTCTGGATGATTTCGGCTCCGGCGAGGCGGCTTTTGAATATCTTCGGGTCCTGGAAGTCGATTTCGTGAAGATTGACGGCATATATGTCGAGGAATCAACCCGTAGTTCCAAGGGCAAGGCGTTCCTGAAGGCGATGTCCGGGCTGTGTCACGATTTGGGCATGGCGACGATCGCGGAACGGATCGAAACCCGGGAAGAATTGGCCTATCTAAAGGAAATCGGCGTCGCTTACGGGCAAGGGTATCTCTTTGGAAAGCCAGACCCCGGCGCCGATTTGACCGTGCGCGGCAATGACTCGAAGGTGAACGCGCGGCGCAAGGGCGCCAAGAAAAGCTGGGGCTAAGGCTGAATATTTAACCCGTTAGCGCGCCACCCAGCCGCCATCCACTGGCAAGGTGTGGCCCGTGATCATGCTGGCGGCGTCGCTGGCCAAAAACAGGATCGCGGCGGCGACTTCGTCAGGATCGGCCAGACGGCGCATCGGCGTGTTGGCGAGGATGTAGGCTTTTGTGTCGTCGTCCTCCAATAATTTCCGGGTTAGATTGGTCAGCACATAGGTCGGCGCGACGGCGTTGACCCGCACGCCGCGCGGCGCCCATTCGACGGCGAGCGACCGGGTTAAATTAACGATGGCGCCCTTGGTGGCGTGATAAGCGGCGTTCGGGTGTTTCCCGCCCCCGGTCAGGCCCATGATCGACGCGACGCTGACAATCGCGCCCGCGCCCATCTCCAGCATGTACCGGCCCGCCGTGCGGGCGCAGATGAACTGGCCGCTCAAATTTATGTCCACGACCCGGTTCCAGGTTTCAGTGGTCAACTCAACGGTGGGGACGCGCGCGCCGATGCCGGCGTTGTTGACGAGGATGTCGATTTTAGCGTGCTGGTCGACGATGTCGGCCATGACGCTTTCGACCTGATCTTCGTCGGTGATGTCCATGATGAAGGACGCGGCCCTGTTGTCTCCCGTCTCGTCCGAAATGGCGCCCGAATTTGAGTCCGAGATTTCGTCCGCGACGGTGGCGGCCGCGACGCCGTCGATATCGGTCACCGCGACCGTGGCCCCGGCGGACGCCAGC
>JABJJH010000179.1 GCA_018660965.1 Rhodospirillaceae bacterium
CCGGCGACGCCGATCCGGTCTTCACCGATACGCTGGAACTGGATTTGTCGACGGTGGAGCCGTCGATGGCGGGGCCGAAACGCCCGCAGGACCGGGTTGCGCTGTCGAACGCCGCGTCCTCGGTCAAGGACATCATGGCGAAAGACGGCGCTGGCGCGGCGACCGAGGTCGAGGGCGCCGGATACAAGCTGGAGCCGGGCGCGGTGGTGCTGGCGGCGATCACCAGTTGCACCAACACGTCCAACCCCGCGGTGTTGATCGCGGCGGGATTGGTGGCGAAGAAAGCGCACGAAAAAGGCATGTCGGTGAAACCGTGGGTGAAAACCTCGTTTGCGCCGGGCAGTCAGGTTGTGACCGATTACATGGAAGGCGCCGGGTTGCAGGAACATATGGACGCCATGGGCTTCGGGCTGGTCGGTTATGGCTGCACCACCTGTATCGGTAATTCGGGGCCGTTGGCCGAACCGGTCCACAACGCCATTGTCGATGGCGATCTGACCATCGGCGCGGTGCTGTCGGGCAATCGCAACTTCGAAGGCCGGGTGCATCCGCTGACCAAGTTGAACTATCTGGCGTCCCCGCCGCTGGTGGTCGCCTATGCGCTCGCCGGGTCGTTGACGGTCGATGTGGCGAATGATTCACTCGGCGACGATGCGGACGGCAATCCGGTGTACCTGAAGGACATCTGGCCGACGCACAAGGAAATCAACGACATCATCAATGGCGTGCTGACGCCAGAAATGTTCCGGCAGCGCTATGACAATGTTCAGGAAGGCCCGAAGGAATGGCAAAAAATTCCGGCCACGTCCAGCATGACCTACGAATGGAACTCTGGCTCGACCTATGTGCAGCATCCGCCGTATTTCGAAGGCATGAAGGCCGAACCGGAACCGTTGAGCGACGTCCACGGCGCCCGGTCCATCGCGCTGCTGGCGGATTCGATCACCACGGACCACATTTCGCCGGCCGGGTCGATCCAACGCGACGGACCGGCGGGGACCTACCTGCTGGAACATCAGGTGCGGCCGAACGAATTCAACTCCTACGGCGCGCGGCGCGGCAATCACGACATCATGATGCGCGGCACCTTCGCCAACATCCGCATCCGCAACGAGATTGCGCCGGATACCGAAGGCGGGGTAACCAGGCATTGGCCGGATGGTGAGGTCATGTCGATCTATGACGCCTCCGCCAAGTATCAGGCCGACGGGGTGCCGCTGGTGGTGATCGGCGGCAAGGAATACGGCACCGGGTCGTCGCGCGACTGGGCCGCCAAGGGCACGTTGCTGTTGGGCATCAAGGCGGTCATCGTGGAGAGCTTCGAGCGCATCCACCGGTCGAATCTGGTCGGCATGGGCGTGTTGCCGCTGGTGTTCAAGGACGGCGCGAATCGCGAAACCCTGAAGCTGGACGGGTCGGAAACCTTCGACATCACCGGCGTCGAGGCCGGGTTGAAGCCGGGCATGGATCTGGATTGCAAGATCACGCGCGGCGATGGATCGAGCGAGACGATCAAGCTGTTGTGCCGGATCGACACGCTGGACGAAGTCGCCTATTTCGAAAACGGCGGTATCCTGCAATACGTGCTGCGCAATATGTTGAAGGCGGCGTAAACGGTATTTCGCGCGCGGGACGGCGGTTCAGCGGCCTCGCGCGCGATTCACTCAACCGTGATTGGCGGGTGATCGGTTGCATGGCGTAATGTCGGGGCATGATGAAACGTACTTCTTTCGGCGCGGCGCTCGCCGGCCTGGTTCTTCTTGTCTCGACGGTTGCGTTCGCGAAGTCGCCGGTTGTCGTGGAACTCTTCACCAGCCAGGGCTGTTCATCCTGCCCGCCGGCGGAAGCCTATCTCGATGATCTGACGAAGCGGCCGGATTTGGTCACGCTGGAATATCACATCGATTATTGGGATTATATCGGCTGGAAGGACCCGTTCAGCGACCGCGAATACACCAAGCGCCAACAGGCCTACAGCGAATCCCTGGGCGGGCGTTACGTCTATACCCCGCAAATGGTCATCAATGGCGCCGCGCACGAAGTCGGGTCGAAACGCGGCGCCGTTGAAAGCCTCATCCAGGCGCAACAAGCGCGCGCCGAACCGGATGCGCCGACCCTGCGGCTGACCCGGAACGGCGATTCAATCGTGGTGAATTTGGACGGTCCGGTCCCGGCAGCGCCGCTCGACATAGTGTTCCTGGCGTATGACGGGCGTCATGAAACGGAAGTCACGCGCGGTGAAAACAGCGGTCAGACCCTGGTCAACGCCCATGTGGTGCGGGGCATGGAACGCATAGGCCGGTGGGCCGGCGGACCGGCGGAATTCACCGTCGCCTTAAAAGGCCGCAAGGGCGATGGCGGTTGCGCCGTGATCGCGCAGGCACCGGGACACGGTCCCATCGCCGCCGCCGCCGCGATGAAGTTTCCCGGCGCGAACTGAATTCAGGGCGACTCAGGTCAGGCGGACAGGCCTTTCTGCATGACCGCCGACATCCGCCGCGCAAACGCCGCCGGGTCGGCCAGGGTCTCACCTTCGATAATCCGCGCCTGATCGAGCAACAGCAACGCCGCGTCGCGCACGGCATCGGCGCCGTCGGCCTCGGTCGTCGCGGAAAGCTGTTTGATCAACGCGTGTTTGGGGTTGATTTCCAGCACGCGCGGGGATTGGGCGTCGAGCTGGTTGTGCGCTTTCAACATCCGTTCCAGATTCATGTCCATGTCACCATCGTCGGCGACCAGACAGACCGCGCTTTCGGTCAGGCGTTGCGAGGAACGGACATCCTTCACCGCGTCGCCAAGCGATAGCTTCAGCGCCGCGATCAGACGGTCGATATCCTCGGAACCCGATGTCTCTTCGTTCTTGGTCTCGTCGTCCGCGTCGCCCGACTTGATGGCCGACAGGTCATCGCCGCCGCGCGTGACGGATTTGAACGTCTTTTCCTCGAACGCGCCGATCATCGGCAGCCAGAATTCGTCCACCGGATCGGTCAGCAGCAGCACCTCGACGCCGCGCGCCTCGAACCCTTCCAGTTGCGGGCTCATGCGCAGCGCGTCAATTTCGGACCCGGTGATGTAATAAATCGCTTCCTGCCCGTCCTTCATGCGTTCGACGTAATCCTTCAGGCTGGTCAAGTCGTCGCCTCTGGTCGATTTGAACCGCGCCAGTTCCAACAACGCGTCGCGGTCGCCGAAGGCTTCGTAGAGGCCTTCCTTCAACACCGGGCCGAAATTTCCCCAGAACGCGGTGTAGGCGTCCGCGTCGTTTGCGGCCTTCTTCTTGAGTTCGCCCAGCAGGCGGGTCGTCAGGCCGGTCTTGATCTTCGACAGCACCGGGTTGTTTTGCAGCATTTCGCGGCTGACATTCAGCGGCAAGTCCTCGGAATCGATGACGCCACGCACGAAGCGCAGCCAGCGTGGTAGCAGTTCCTCGCAATTGTCGGTGATGAACACCCGCTTCACGTACAGGCTGACCTTGGTGGGGCGGTCCTGGTGAAACAGGTCGAAGGGCTGATCCGTGGGGATGTACAGCAGCCCGGAATATTCGATGACGCCCTCGACCCGGAAATGCGCGGTCAGCCACGGCTCGTCATTCTGATGGGAGACGTGGTGATAGAATTCCGTGTGTTGTTGTTCGGTGACGTCGTTGCGCGGCCGGGTCCAGATCGCCGAGGCGGTGTTGATCGTCTCCGGCGTCGCTTCTTCCGCGCCTCCTTCGCCCTCGCCTTCACCGTCTGCGGCTTCCTTGGGGGGCTCGCCGCCGATCAAGGTGATCGGAACGGCGATATGATCGGAATAGGTCTTGACGATATGCCGGATACGGTAGGGCTCGGTGAATTCGGTTTCGTCTTCTTTCAGATGCAGCGTGATGGTGGCGCCCCGGCCTTCGCGGGCGTCTTCCCCGGTGACCTCTTCGATGGTGAATTCGCCCTTGCCGTCGGACGACCAGCGCCACGTTTCTTCGCTTTCGGCGTGGCGGCTGACCACGTTGACCATGTCGGCGACCATGAAGGCGGAATAGAATCCGACACCGAATTGACCGATCAACGAAACGTCTTTTTTCGAATCGCCGCTCAATTGTTCGACGAACGCCGACGTGCCTGACTGGGCGATGGTGCCCAGGTTGTCGACCAACTCGTCGTGGGTCATGCCGATGCCGTTATCGGCGATGGTCAAGGTCCGCGCGTCCTTGTCTATGGTCAAGGCGATGTTGAAGTCGCTGTCGCCTTCGATCAACGCGGGCGTCGTGATGGCGGCGTAACGCAGGCGGTCGCACGCGTCGGCGGCGTTGGAAATCAATTCGCGCAGGAAGATTTCCTTCTCGCTGTACAGCGCGTTCGCGACGATGTCGAGCAACCGGCTGACCTCGGCCTGGAACTGCCGGGTTTCGCCGCCGGATTTGGTTTTTTTGGTTTTTGGAGATTTCGCCATGGCTGTTGTCGGTCCACTGATTTGTCTTGGGAATGGGATGACCGCAATATGTGGTCGCGATGGCGTATTCGCAAGACTTGCATCGCGCGAGGACGATGAAAATGTGCTATAGGCGCGTTCATGACCGATGCGTATGCGAAATCACGGGACCGGCTGATCGCGCAAATCGAACGGGATGTCCGGGACACCCGCAATTTTCTGGGCAAGGATCAACTCGACCCGCGTGTTATCGAGGCGCTTCGGCGCACGCCGCGTCACGAATTCGTCGAGGATGCGCGTCAACGCGCCGACGCTTACGAAAACCGACCGTTGCCCATCGGCCACGGCCAGACGATATCGCAGCCTTATATCGTCGCGATCATGACCGATATGCTGCAATTAACACCGGAATCCACGGTGCTGGAGATCGGAACCGGGTGCGGATACCAGACCGCTATTCTGGCGCAACTGGCGGCGCGGGTGTATTCGGTGGAAATCGTCGCGGCCCTGGCGAAATCCGCGAAGGCGCGCTTGGCCCGGCTCGGGTATCGCAACGTGCGCGTCATGCAGGGGGACGGTCGCATGGGGTGGGCGCCCGAAGCGCCCTACGACGCCATTATCGCGACGGCGGCGGCCCGCGAAACCCCGGTCGGGCTGCGCGATCAGGTCAGGCCCGGCGGTCGAATGGTCATTCCCTTGGGGGCGCCCCATATGGCGCAATCCCTGGTGCGGCTGGACAAGGACGAAGATGGACATTGGAGCGAACATTGTCATTTGCCCGTCGCCTTCGTGCCGATGACGGCGTCGTGATTGCTTGGGTGACATTTGGGTGACAAGGGGGCTGTTTCCACTTGCGTTGCGGCGAGAATCCCCTGATTCTGGATGGTGACATGGGACCGTATGATAAACATCAGGACCGTGTATGGGCGGTCCTCGGGCC
Organism: Rhodospirillaceae bacterium; assembly: GCA_018660965.1. GTDB lineage: Bacteria > Pseudomonadota > Alphaproteobacteria > UBA8366 > JABJJH01. Next base: position 5,348 of record JABJJH010000179.1, read on the forward strand.
GACGAATACCGGCAAGACCTATCTCGCCATTGACCGGATGCTTGGTCACGCCACTGGTATGATCGGCTTCCCCCTGCGCTTGCTGGCGCGGGAAAATTACGACCGGATTGTCGCCCTGAAAGGCAAGGGGACGGTCGCGCTGATTACCGGCGAGGAAAAGATCATACCGCCGCGTCCGCGCTGGTTCGTCTGCACGGTCGAATCGATGCCGCTGGAACGCACGGTGGAATTTTTGGCCATCGACGAGGTTCAGCTTTGCGCCGACCGGGAACGTGGGCACGTCTTCACCGACCGGGTGCTGCACGCGCGCGGCCGCGAAGAGACCCTGTTTCTGGGTTCGGACACCATCGCGCCGGTTCTGAAGAAATTGGCGCCGAACGTGCGCATCGAAACCCGCCAGCGCTTTTCGGTCCTGTCTCATACCGGGGCGAAAAAGCTGTCGCGGTTGCCGCGCCGCAGCGCCATCGTCGCGTTCTCCGTGGCCGAAGTCTACGCCCTGGCGGAACTGATTCGCCGTCACAGGGGCGGCACGGCGGTTGTGCTGGGGGCGTTGTCGCCGCGCACGCGCAACGCGCAGGTCGCGATGTATCAGGCGGGCGAGGTCGATTACATGGTGGCCACCGACGCGGTCGGCATGGGCCTCAACATGGATGTCGATCATGTCGCGTTCGCGGGCATGCGAAAATTCGACGGCCGCACGCCGCGTCTGCTGAGCGCTGCGGAAACCGGGCAAATCGCCGGTCGCGCCGGGCGTTACCTTAGCGACGGCACGTTTGGCGTCACGAACGGGGTCGCGCCCCTGGACGACGAGATCGTGAATGCGGTCGAAGCGCATCGTTACGCGCCGCTGGAGCATGTGTATTGGCGCAATCGCACGCTGGATTTTCGTTCGCCGGGTGAATTGCTACGCGGCTTGTCGGCCCGTCCGCCCTCGCCGGTCCTGCACGCGACGCGGCGCGCCGACGACCATCTTGCGCTGTTGTCGCTGGCGGCGGACGATGGCGTTCTGGACCGGGGGACCAATCCCGCCGCGGTTCGTCTGCTGTGGGACGTTTGCCAGATCCCGGACTTTCGCAAGGTCATGCCGGATATTCACGCCCGGCTGCTCCGCCATATCTATATATCGTTGTCGGATGGCGGTGGGCGTCTGCCGAATGACTGGGTCGCGTCCCAGATCGGCGGATTGGACAACGTGGCCGGCGATATCGACACGTTGACCCAGCGCATCGCGCACGTCCGGACGTGGACCTACATCAGTCACCGCGCCGACTGGCTCAGCGACGCCGAAACCTGGCAGGGCGAAGCGCGCCGGATCGAGGACAAGCTTTCCGACGCGCTGCACGACCGGTTGACCCAACGATTCGTGGATCGCCATGCGCCGTTATTAGCGAAACGGCGCCGGGAAGGCGGTGAACTAAGCTGCTTTATCGACAAGACTGGCGATGTTGTCGTTGAAGGCGCGTCGATTGGCCAACTGACGGGCTTGCGCTTCGAGCCCGACGTTTCCGCGCAGACCGATCAGTCCCGGGTTCTGTTGGGCGCGGCGCGGCGCGCCATCGAACTCGACGTTGAGCGACGGGTGAACGAAATCGCCATTACTGCCGATGACGCGTTTTCAATTGGCGCTGGCGGCGCGATCTGTTGGAACGGCGCGCCGGTGGCGACGTTGGACGTCGGCGAAAGCGCCCTGAATCCGCAAATATCG
>JABJJH010000397.1 GCA_018660965.1 Rhodospirillaceae bacterium
GTTCCATGGTGCTTCTCGCTCCCCCAGCATTGAATTCGTCAAGAATGGGGGCAGCGACGGCGGGGTTGCAAGTTTATTCCGGGCCGGATCAAGATGCCGCTGTACGCGCCCCGGCTTGCAAAATTAAAACGACATGGTGAAAATGAACTGTTTTCTGGGTCGCATTTTGGGAATTCGATGATGAATACGAAAATTGCCGACAAAATTTCTACCGACACGATGACGTCCGCCGACCACGCGCGGGCGATGGCCGACTATATGAGTGACGGCGAACGCCGCGCCCGCGCCCTGGACAATCGCGGGCCCATCAAGCTCGACGCCACCGGCAAGCTGGACCCCGCTATCCTCGAGTCGTATTGGCGTCATGGCTTCTATGTTTTCGAAAATATCATCGATGCGGAAGAACTGGCGGAGCTGCGCGCGGATGTGGAGCGGGTCCTGGAGGGCGCGCCGTCATCGCCGGGCGGGCAGTTGGATTCCAATGGTAGATCAGCCGCGGGCGGGGCGTTCAAGCGGCCATCCTACCGGTTCGCGAAACCGTTGAGCGACCCGTTGGGGGGGACGGATATCAACAAGGGACGCCATCCCGTTGAAATGCTCGGTCCCACGCCGCCCGACGATGCGCCCGAATGGACGGTCAGCAACCTGGCGGGCAATCTGCAACTTATGGATTCGGCCCTAAGGCTGTATGGCCACCCGGGGCTTTTGGCGGTTGCGGAGGCGGTGCACGGCGCCGATTTCGTACCCTATAACGAAGTGACTTTCATCAAGGAACCGGGGCTGGGGCCGTCGGTCGCCTGGCATCAGGACGGCACCACCCATTGGGACGCGCCGGATTGGGATCACGGCGCGCATGGCTACAACTCCATGGCGCAGTTGTACCCGAGCACGCCGGGCAATGGCGTGTGGGTGCTGCCGGGCAGTCACAAGCTCGGCAAGGTCGATTTCAAGAAACTGGTCGCGCAATGCGGGTCCGACCGTATCGAAGGCGCCGTGCCGATGGTGTGCGACGCCGGGGACGTGTTCATCACCAACCGGCAACTGGCGCACGGCTCCTTCGCCAATTCATCGCCGGATCGTCGTGTGACGTTGAACGCCGGAATATTCCCCCGGCGGCGCATTTTGGGCGTCACGGCGACCAAACTGGACGATACGGTCGTGACCTACGATGCGGATCTGGTGCACGAACGAAGCCGTATGATCGCCATCGGAATCGACGCGCGGCGTCAACGGTTCCCGGACGAGGCGAGCTATCGTTATCAACCGCTGGCGGGAGAGGAAGCGGAAAACCGCTGGAACGAACACACCCGCCAGTCGGTCGTGAAGGACTATAACGTCCGGGATTTCTACATATAAGCGGTTAGAATCCCGCGTCCGGACGCTCCAGCCCGTAATGCCCGCGCAAGGTGTCGCTTTCATAGGCGGTGCGGAACAGGCCGCGTTTTTGCAGCAGCGGAACGACTTCGTCGATAAAGACGTCCAGCATTTTCGGCAGGATGGGCGGCATCAGATTAACGCCGTCCGATGCGCCGTCGGTGAACCAGTCCTCGATCAGATCGGCGACCTGTTCCGGCGCCCCGGCGATGGTGAAGTGCCCGCGCGCGCCCGCTAGCTTGGAAAGCAATTGCCGCAAGGTTGGTTTTTCCTGGCGCACGACGCCGATGATGACCTCGGTCCGGCTGCGCGCCGCTTCGACCGTCGCGGGGTCGGGGAAATCTTCCGGCGACAGCGGTTTATCCAGCGGCAAATGCGAAAAATCGACGCCGCCGAACCGGCTGGATAGCCGTTCCCGACCGACTTCGGGGTCGGTCAGGTCGTTCAATTCCTCTGCCAGCTTTTGCGCTTCGGCTTCGGTGGACCCGATGATCGGGCTCAGTCCGGGCAGGATCAGCGTCTGGTTTTCCGCCCGGCCCGCTTTCGCGACCAGCGATTTCAGATCGGCGTAGAACGCTTGCGCCGTTGATTTTTCCATATGCGCGGTGAACACCGCTTCGGCATGGCGCGCGGCGAAACGCTTTCCCGTGTCGGAAGACCCCGCCTGCACCAGCACGGGCCGTCCCTGCGGGCCGCGCGGCAGGTTCAGCGGCCCGGCCACGTTGTAATACTGTCCCGCGTGGTCGATGGGCCGGATGCGGTCCGGGCGCGCGTATTGTCCGCTGGCCCGGTCGTCCACGATGGCGTCGTCCGCCCAACTGTCCCACAGGCCCTTCGCGACCTGCATGAATTCTTCCGCGCGGGCGTAGCGTTCCGCATGGCTGACCTGGGAATCGTCGCCATAGTTTCGCGCCGCCGGGACCGACCAGGA
>JABJJH010000178.1 GCA_018660965.1 Rhodospirillaceae bacterium
CGTAAATGGTCGGCTTGTCCGCGGCCAGGGCGTTGCGCAGACGCAGTTCAAAGGGATCGATGTCGAGTTGTTCGGCGACCTCGTCCAGAATTGCTTCGAACACATAATTGCCTTGCGGCGCGCCGGGGCCCCGATAGGCGGCGACGTTCGGGCGGTTGGAAACAACGTCCACCCCCTTCACGAGGGCATGGGGAATGTCGTAGCAGGAGAACGAAAAATTACAGGCGCGGCCTACCGGCGAGCCCGGATAGCAGCCGGCCTGGAAGTTGTAAGCGCCTTCCACCGCCGTCAGCTTGCCGTCCTTGGTGACCCCTACTTTGAGATGAGCGGACATGCCGGACGCCGGCCCGGTAGCGTTGAATACATCCTCGCGGGTGTTTTGCATTTTGACCGGCCGGCCGCATTTTTTGGACAGCACCATCGCCACCGGTTCGAGGTAGATGATGGTCTTGCCGCCAAACCCGCCGCCGATTTCGGCCGGGATGGCCTTGATGTCGCCGGTCGCCATGCCGGTGATCGCAGCGGTCAGGCTGCGGACCATGAACTGTCCCTGGCTGCTGCTCCAGATCGTGGACTGGGAATCGGGCTTGTAGCTCACGGTACAGGCTTGCGGCTCGATATAGCCTTGATGAACGGCGGCGGATTTGAATTCGCGCTCGATCACCAGATCGGCCTCGGCAAAACCTTGTTCGACATCGCCAGCTTTGACCACCATGGTGCTCGCAATATTGGTTGGCCCGTCGATCCCGTCGGTTTTCAGCCAATCGTGCAAAATCGGCGCGTCCGGCGCCATCGCCTCGTCGACGTCGATGACATGCGGCAGCACTTCGTAGTCGACCTCGATCAGTTCCAGCGCGGCCTCGGCAACGCTTTTCGAGATTGCTGCGACCGCCGCCACTGGCTGGCCAGTGTAGAGAATTTTTTCCTGGGCCATGCAGCCGCGGGAAATCCAGCGAATATCGTTCGGACCCGTCGGCAGCGGCTTGTCCAAAGGCAGCAAGGGCAGGTCGTCGCCGGTCATCACCGCCACCACGCCCTCCAATTCTCCCGCCTTGGAGGTATCGATTTTCTTGATCAGCGCGTGGGCGTGCGGGCTCCGTAGCAGCTTGCCCCAGACCATGCCGGGCATGGTGAAATCGGCCGCGTATTGCGCCGAGCCGGTGACTTTATCGATGCCGTCGGGCCGTGGAGTACTCTGGCCGATCCATTTATTTTTGAGCGACATGTCGTTCATCTTTATCGTTCCTTGTCCGCAATGGTCACTGATATGGCGCCCTAGCCGGTAGTTTGCGGGCCGAAAAAACCTACGAGGTTCAGACGGCGCGGCATGTGCGGGCTATGGCAAACGTGGATGAACCATAGCCGTCGAGACCATCGGGAGGCAAGGCGTCTGACGGTATTGTCAACCATTTCAATCAGGAGCGCCATCTCAACAACCGCGACATTTTCAAACGAAACCGTTCCGCCGCACTGGCTGCATGGCGTAAACATCCTGCCTAAATGTGGGAAATTATGGTCTTCAAGTGCACCTTCATTTGAGTCTGACAATGCCCAAGGCTCGCTTACTCCTGAAAATACCGAGAAACGCTAACGTTCGGAAAATGCTTGCACCAAAGCCACGTAGACCGGCGTTGTCAGGTAGCGGAGCAGGCTTTGAGATCCCGTTGTAATGTCGGCCTGGACGATCATTCCGGGGACGATTTTGTGGCGTACTCCCTTGGTCTCTATATAATTTTGCGACAAACCGATGCGGCCCTTGAAAAAGCTCCGGCCTTTTTCGTCGGTATATGTCGTGGGGGACACTGTCATCAATGCGCCATCGACGAGTCCGTAACGCCGCGCGTCGAAACCGCTGACTGAAACACTGGCTTTCTGACCGACAACGATATGCCCGATATCCCGGGGTTCAATTTCACTCTCGACAACGATCTGCTCATCTAGAGGGACGATGGTCATCAGCATTTGCGCCGGTTCCACAACGGCGCCGGGAGTGTTGACCTGCAGACCGTGCACGGCGCCCGCTGCTGGCGCCGTCACTGCGAGCCGATTGACCCGATCTTCCAACCGCGCGAGATTTTCACGAACTTCGGCGCGTTCGGCCATGACGCCGCTCAGAGCCTCCAGCGCCTTGCCACGTTCAACGACTTCAAGTTCGGCGCGTTCGTTCTGCGCTTCCTGTATCGCGGCGCGCGCCTGATCGACCGCGACCCGGGCTTCAGCCAAGGCGCCTTGAACCCGGGACAGTTCGAGTTCGGTGTTGATCAGATTAATTCGGGAACCATGTCCGGATTTGAAGAGTTTCTTGCGCATCCCGACCGATTCACGCACCAAATTGTATTGTTCCTTCAGGCTTACCGCCTGTTGTTTGAAAATTTCAACCGATTGTCGCCGTTGATTGATCCTGCTGTTGAGCACCGCAGTTTGACCTGCGATCCGCTCTCGGGTCACACGCAGAATAAATTGACCCTCGGCCACCTGATCGGTGAAATTTTGCGCCAGATCGCCAAAGTCAGGTTCGGTCCCATCAATGAACGAACGCAAGCGCAACTCCTTGATGCGCAACGAAGCGTCTCGCGCGCGAACCTGTTTCAACTCCGCTAACCGCAACGTTTTATCGAACTGTACAAGCACGTCGCCGGCTTTAACCAAATCACCGTTTCGAACCCGTATATCCCGGACGATCCCGCCCTCAAGATGCTGGACGACTTGCTCGTAACCGGTTGGAATAACCTTGCCTGTCGTCTTCGCCACAGAAGTGATTTCGACCAGACTCGACCAATAAACCGCAGCGCCTATCAGCCCGATAATGATCAGCCCGGCGACGACAGCGTAACGCGACGGTCCTACTTCTTCGAGAATCGCTTCCCGGGAAAGGTGCTTCATCTGGGTTCGCGAAACTGTTCGCGGCATTCTTTCGTCCTCCGAACCGGGTTAAACCTCGGCGTTAATCCACATTTTAAGCGGCGTTCAACGGCGCCAAATTCATCCGCGCCAATATGTCGCCCGGCGGCCCTTGGTCCACGACCTGTCCATTCTCCAGCAAAAGCAAACGATCACATATACGCATATGGCTTGGCCGTTGGGTGATCATGATTGTCGTCGTGCGGCCGCGGAGCAATTCCAGAGCCCGCAAAAACGCCCGTTCGTCTTCATCGTCTAGTCCGCTGGCGGGTTCGTCGAGAATGACAACCGGCGCCTTGCGTAAAAATGCCCGCGCCAAAGCCAGTTGTCGCAAAAAACCCTGTGGCACATGGGCTTCAAGTCCATCCCGAAACCGTGTGTCGAAGCCAAAGGGAAGGGCTTCAATCTTGTGTAGAAAGCCTGCCATCCGGCACGCGGCCTTCACTTCCTCAAAAGACGCAATTGGGTTCGACAAAATCAGGTTGTCGTAAAGGGAGCCGGGAAAGGCGTGATTATTCTGTGGTACGTAAGCGAGGGTTTGCCGCAGGGTAATGGGTTTGAGTTGCCGGATATCAACGCCGTCCAGGGTCACAGCGCCAGCCTGTGGCGTATAGAAACCGAGAGCAAGCTTGCTTAAGGTTGATTTTCCGGCCCCGCTGCGTCCGATGACACCAACAATTTCACCGGGCTCGACGGTGAAGCTGACGCCAAGAAGCGCCGGGTCCGAATTCGAGGAATAGCGCATGCTGACACGGTTGAACTCCAATCGTCCCTCGAACTGAATCGACGTGGTGGGGGAATCCCCCGGTTCCTGTTCCTGGCTATACTCTAATAGCGATTCTAATTGCCGGGCGCTTTGTCGCAATTGCTCGATTTTCGTCGAGGCGCCAAACAACGCCTGTAATGGCTGCAACACGCGCCACACCAGCATCATTGTTGCGATAAGGGCGCCCATCGTCATTTCATCGTCGATCGCCAGAAAAACGCCATATGCGAGCGTTCCGGCCCCGGCGATGGTCACCAGACCTTGCGATAAGCTTTGTGAATGCTGGAAGAGGCGGGCGACATTGTGATTTGACCACGCGGCATTCGCCGACAGGCGGCGAAACCTTTCAGACCATATGTCTTCCGCGCCTTGTCGTTTGACCGTGCGCATCCACCACATCAGCTCAACCAAAAATCCGAAACGGTCTGAACGCGCATGGCCCGCCGCCGTCGTTCGAACGCCGGATTCGTGAAAGACGAACCACCCCAACAAGAGATACGCCAGCGCCAGGATTAACGGCACGACAATAACGGGCCCGCCCAGCATGAGTATGACGGCGAAAAATATCAGGACGAAGGGCAGATCCATGAAAAGAGTTGGGAGCCCGCCCGTTACCGCCTCGCGAAACGCCTCGAACTCTCGAATCCGCGTAACCTGGCCGCCAATTGGCGCCCGTTCGGTAAACCCTGGCGCCAAATGCAGTATCTGTTCCAGCACGCTGCTGGCGACCAGGTAATCGACCCTGGCGCCAATATAGGCTTGCGCCCGGGCGCGCAATGTCCGAAGTGACAACTCAAACATCGCCGCCCCACCGACGCCGACGATCAAATACGGTAGCATCTCAAGAGAATTCTTTCCGATAATCTGATCGTAAATGACCATGATCGACAAGGGCACGACCAGCGACAGGACATTGATCACGAAGCTGACGCAAAACAGCATGGAGAGCGTCCCGGCGAACTGGCGCGCGATGTTCCGCAGCCTCATTGACGCTCGCCCTCGACGTTCCGTTGACGGCGCCACGGGTTCGACCACATAGAACGTTCCGTCCGGTAATCCGTTCATACGTTCGGTCTGGAAATAGTCAGATCCGTCGCAGGTTATAAGTTTGTCGCCGTCACGGGCGAGCACCACCCAGGACCGCCCGATGCTTGAAACGAACAGGCAAGGACACAAACGCGCCGCCAACGATCTCGGCTTCACGTTAAGCGGTGTCGTTTTCAATCCCAGCCTCACCAAAATGTCGCGCACATCCTCGACTGAAACATCCTCCGTCTCTTCGGGAAACGCTTCAACGATTTGACGAGAGCTTCCTTGCCAATCCAACGCCGAGAGCAAGCGCAGCAAACACACGATGATGCGGTCCAACCCCTTGTCGCCGCCGTATCGGTTGTTCAACGCGTCCAACCACTGCTGGTGAAGATCGTCCGGCAACGCTTGAATGAGGTTGATCCCACTCATACGGTCACCGTCTCGGCGCGGTTCGCGGTCACGTTCTGCTGGTCGCGCTCGCGAACCGCAATGATCCTTCCCCGATCCATGCTGACCTCCAAATCCGCAATGTTCATTAATGAAGGCCGGCTGGTGACCAGGATGATCGTCGTCCTGCCGCGCAGCTTTTCGAGTAACTGAAGTAATTTCCGGTCGGTTTGAAGATCAAGTGCGCTATTGGCTTCATCTAATAACAACAAGCGCGGTTCGCCGGCAAACGCCCGAACCAGGGCAATAAGCTGTTTTATACTGCCCGCAAGACTGTCCGACGCAGTGTCGCCGACCTTGGTCTGTAACCCATTCGGCATGCGGGCGATTACTTCATCAAGCGCCAACGAATGCGCGCCGTCAATCGCCATTGGTAATGCGGACCGGCCCTGAAACGTCGTCAGATTGTCGAGCACCGTGCCGCGAAACAACACCATGTTTTCCCGTGCAAAACCGATTTTCCCTCGAAACGAGCGCATGTCGATATGGTCGCTGTCGATACCGTCAATCAAGAGTCGTCCCGCGTCCGGGCGTGTCAGGCCGGCCATCAGATCGAGAAGCGTGGATTGGCCGCTTCCCGCCGCACCGGTCACCACAACGATTGAACCCGCTGGGATTTCCAGCGAAATATTCCCTAATACCGGAACGTCGGACTCGCCCCGGTTAACGGTAATGTTTTCCAGGACAATCCCTGTGTCCAAATTTGGCGCAACGGTTTCGTTCGTATCGGGACGATATTCCTGTGGCAGCGCCATCAATGCGTCCAGCCGCTCTTCGGACAGCTTAAGATTACGCGCCTGAACCCACACGCCGATCATTCGAATCAAGGGTTGAACGGCGCGGCCCGCCAGCAAGGTTGATGCGATCAGTGTCCCACCCGTCATGGCGCCTTGAACAACATAGACGCTGCCAATCGCCGCGACTGCGAACATGGCGAGATTTCCGAACGTTGCGCCGATAGCCTGGCCCACCCCAGACAGCCGTGCGACATCCGCCACCGCTGAAGATAGGGGGCGCAGATACGCCTGGTAGCGCCGAAGGATTTGCGCTTCAAGGCCCAACCCCTTGACCGAATGAATGCCAGATAGAACCTGAAAGATGAAATTGTATCGCTGATCGTCCAGGGCGGCGCGGCGGCGTACGGCGCGATCCAGGGAAATGCCGACGAAGAAGGCCGCGATTCCCGCCAACAGAACCACCGCTATTGGCGCGAAGACGAGTGGTCCCCCAATTACCGCGATTAAGCCCAGAAAAATAAAGACGAAGGGAAGTTCGGATATTGCAAGCAAACCATTCCCGGAGTGAAAGTCCCGCAGAGGTTCAATCGCGGAAAGCCGGTCGAGATGTGTGCCTGCCGGCACGTTTTCGAAGGCCTCGATCTCCGTGGAAAGCAGTCGATCAACAGCGCGGCGCAACGTAGCGTGCTCAAAGCGCGCCGCCGCCCAAGCAATGATATAACCGCGAACTGTCCTTAAAACCGCCTCGAGCACGACGACGATCACCAGCCCCAGAACAAGAAACGCAAAGGTATCCGTCGCCGCGCCGGGAATGATCCGGTCGTAGACCTGAAGAATAACCAGCGGTAACGCCAGGGTAAGTATATTCAAGGCGACCGAAGTCAGTAAAACGTCGAAACGCCTCAATGTGACCCAAAACAAGGATCTCAGGAAACTATGCTGTTTCGCCATTGGCGTCTAATGCCTTAACTATCTAACGGAGGTTATAAAATTTCACCCGGACTGGTCGCCGCCCAAGGGGTTTGTATGAAGACAGTTGTAAATTCAGCGCGATGCCAGCGCCAAAAACAGGAATAACTTCTATATCGCGGGTCCCCAAATTGAACGATGTTTACCATTCATATTATTTATAACTTCACCTTTATTAATATATTAATAAAATTCCAGGCATGATGTTTTCTCGCTGAATTCTCGGCGCTGAATACAAAGGAAACAGAGATGGCCGCTGATGGCGCCCCTAATCCAGATGCGTCCGGCGCCAATCTGATTGAAATTTTCGATCGCCAGGAAATTGATGATCAGCGCCAAGCCGGTGATGCGCCGCGGTTAACGCCTCAGGCGCAAATCGTAGAGCGCACCGAACTCACCCATCCGAACATGCAGATGGGTAACACAATGGATGCCCCTTCCGACCAGAACCGAGAAGACGGGGACGCGGATGTTTCAACGCCACTGGTCAAGGTTGCGAATAGTCTTAAGAGCTTTGAGATACAGATTTCACCCGAAACGGTGCGTGAAATACAATTAACCGGCACAAACGCATTTGTACCGGTACGTTTCGATTCCGTCATAGAATCCCGAACCGAAGGGGAAACCGGCGCCAAGCGTCCCATTCAATTCAAAGGCGTTGCAGCTGATCCCGGCTCAAATGATCTCCCGGACATTGAAGCGCCGCTTTCGAACACGGACGGCGGCGCTGAGTTTTTCATTTTGGTAACGCCGGAAACGGTTGCGGAGACCCTCGCGACCGTCACGGTTGATACGAGTGATGACGACGACGCTGTGACCCTCGTTTTCGAACCTTTGGACCTCGAGGCGGTGGCGCCAAGCCTGAGTACTCAAGCGGCGAATGGCTTGGAGGACAGCGCGATCAGCCTCGACATCGCCTCGACGTTAAACGACGCGGACGGGTCGGAAGTGCTGTCGATCACGGTCAGCGACATTCCCGATGGGGCGGTGTTATCGGCAGGAACGGTGAACAGCGATGGCAGCGTGACCCTGACGGCGGATCAGCTGGACAGCTTGACGATAACGCCTGCGTCGAACAGCGACAGCGACTTCACATTGAACGTTACAGCGACGTCTACCGAAAGCGCGTCCGGCGCTGCTGCGACGACCACGGCGACCTTGCCCGTGACCGTGACCGGTGTAGCCGACGCACCAAGCCTGAGTGCGCAAGCGGCGAGCGGTGCGGAAGACAGCGCGGTCGATCTGGACATCGCCGCAACGTTAAACGACGCGGACGGGTCCGAAGTCCTGTGGGTTACGGTGAGCGACATTCCCGACGGGGCAGTGTTATCGGCAGGTACGGTGAACAGCGATGGCAGCGTCACGCTGGATGCGGATGAACTGGACGGTTTGACAGTGACGCCTGCGTCGAACAGCGACAGTGACTTCACGTTGAGCGTTACCGCGACCTCGTCAGAAGCAGGGAAAACGGTAATCTCCACCACGTCGCTACCCGTGACTGTGACGGGCGTGGCGGATGCGCCAAGCCTGACGGTTCAAGCCGCAAGCGGCGCGGAGGACAGCGCGATCAACCTCGACATCACCTCGAGCTTGAGCGATGCGGATGGATCGGAAGTGTTGTCGGTCACGGTGAGCGACATTCCCGATGGGGCCGTTCTTTCCGCTGGAACGGTCAATTCGGACGGCAGCGTGACGCTGACGGCGGACCAGTTGGACAGTTTGACAGTGACGCCCGCGTCGAACAGCGACAGTGACTTCACGTTGAGCGTTACCGCGACGTCTACCGAAAGCGCATCCGGAGGCGCCGCGACGACATCCACCACGTCACTCCCCGTGACTGTGACGGGCGTGGCGGATACGCCGAGCCTGACGGTCCAATCCGCAAGCGGCGCGGAGGACAGCGCGATCAACCTCGACATCACCTCGAGCTTGAGCGATGCGGATGGGTCGGAAGTGCTGTCGGTCACGGTGAGCGACATTCCCGATGGGGCCGTTCTTTCCGCTGGAACGATCAATCCGGACGGCAGCGTGACGCTGACGGCGGACCAGTTGGACGGCCTGACAGTGGCGCCCGCATCAAACAGTGATAGCGACTTCACGTTGAGCGTTACCGCCACATCGACCGAATCCAACGGCGGTGATAGCGCCGTCGCCCAAGCGGATCTCCGTGTCGAAGTAACTTCGGTCGAAGACGACAGTGACGTCTCACTGACCGGTGGAAATGACGATGACATCCTAACTGGTGGCGACGGTGACGATACGTTGTTGGGTGAAAAAGGCGATGACCAGCTTTTCGGTGGGGACGGCGCCGATACGCTTGACGGGGGAAAAGGGGACGACACCCTAACTGGTGGCGATGGTGACGATACGCTGAGCGGCGGCAAAGACGACGATCAACTTTTCGGCGGGGACGGCGCTGATACGCTTGACGGCGGAAAAGGCGAGGACACCCTGACCGGTGGTGATGGTGACGATACGCTGAGCGGCGGCAAAGATGACGACCAGCTTTTTGGCGGCGCCGGTGACGACACGCTGGACGGGGGAAAAGGGGACGACACCCTGACCGGTGGTGATGGTGACGATCTTTTTGTGTTTGGCGCATCGACGGGTGACGACGTTGTGCATGGAGGCGATGGTTGGCTCGACACGGTCCGACTGGAAGACAAGGACGGCGGCAGCCCGAGCGAGGATAGCTGGGACATCGATCTTGATAGCGGATCTATCGACGAACAAATGGACAATTATATTGCACTGTCCAATGACGCGGCGGGAACCATAACATTCGATGACGGTAGTCAATTGGTGTTCGATGGCGTTGAACGAATTGAATGGTGACAACCATAATCGCGAGCAACTGCGAGCGCAGGAGTAACGAGCCATGCTAAAATGGGTCTTTGGCGGCAATAAAAAGCCGAATTCCGGTCCCGCGCCGGACTATGAAAGCGCCAAGGAAATTTCAGCAAACGGCAATGACGGCGTACGGCGAGACCTTGCCGCCCAGGAAAATTTACAGCCGGAGTTTCTGTATTATTTCGCCACGGACAAAGCGCCCGTGGTGCGCCGCGCCGTCGCTAAAAACCCTGGAACGCCGTTGCAGGCCGATGTCATCCTCTCCAAAGACCCCGACGAAACGGTTCGGTGCGAATTGGCGCGCAAGGTTGGCGCATTGCTCCCGGATCTTACGGACGCACAGGGCGAGCGTGTCCGTGATATCGTTTTTGAAATTCTTGGAACGCTTGCCAAGGATCACGTTCCGCGCGTTCGGGCCATCATCGCATCAGAAATAAAGCTGCTCGACAATGTTCCCCCCCGCATCGCAAAAATGCTCGCCGAAGATGTCGAGGCGCAGGTTGCAGCCCCAATTCTGCAATACTCACCGCTGCTGACGAAGGCGGATTTGCTCGAAATATTGAAGAAAGGCGTAAACACCGAAACGCTTGTCGCGGTCGCGCGGCGGCGCGACTTGGATGAAACGGTGACCGAGGCCATCGTGGACAAAGATGAAATACCGGCTATTGGCGCGTTGCTGGAAAACAAGTCGGCCTTGATTAGCGACAATGCAATGGACAAAATTGTCGATAGGGCGGGCCCGCGCAAAGAATTACACACACCGTTGGTGCTGCGCGGTGGTCTATCTGCAGGGGTTATCGGCCGCATTGCGAGTTTCGTCAGCGCCAGCCTGCTCGATCCGTTGATTAAACACAATGCGCTTGTCGATGCTGAAATGGCGACGCAGTTGCGCGAATCCGTCGCGAAGAGACTGCAAGAAACCGATCCTTTGGAAACAGGCTTGAAGACACAAACGCCTGCCGAGATTCCCGATTTCGGCAATGAAAAGGACCCGGAATTTGTGCGCGCACAGCAGCTATTCGATCAAGGTCGATTAACGCCAGACGTTCTGCGCGACGCGTTGGGAAATGGCGACGCTGTGTTCCTGGGCTACGCGCTCAGCCTGTGCGCCGACATTCCGGCGAAAAGCATAAAAAAAGTTTTCGAGACCAAAAATGCAAAATCTGCGATGGCCATCGCGTGGCATTGTGAACTCGGCGTCGAATTCGCAATCGCGCTACAGCGCGATATATGGGAGGTCCCCGAAGATGATCTTTCGCAAGCCGATCCTGAAGGCGGATATCCAATGTCGGACGGCAGTCTCGAATGGGCGTACAGCCTTCTCAAGGCATAGCGGACACCGCAATGGAGCCTTGTAAAACCGCCATCTGGTCTTGGCCTGCCTACCCATCATAAATTTTTAAAACGTTCATTCCACCGGGGTTAAACGCCACCAATCATTCGTCATCAAACGGCGGGATCGCAGGGCTGCATTGACGTTTCCGCGCAAAGCGATGAAACGATACGATCACCCGGAAGTGGTCGTGACGGACCGCCTTCGGTCCTACCGGGCGGCGATGAAAGTCATCGGAATTACCGGGCGCCCGGAGACGGGTCCCTGGTTGAACAATAGGGCCGAAATTTCGCATCAGCCGTTCCGGCGAAAAAGAGCGAGCGATGGCGAAATTCAGGAACGCCATCTTCGCAGCCGCCAAAACTTCAAACATTACCGAGCCGCCGCGCTTGTGGAGTGGCGAGAACTTGCAGCTTGAGACACAGGCTCTTGAATTTCGTTGAATCCCTGCCTTTTAATCTGACAATGCTCCGTTTTGCCTTCAACATGCTACATGTGGTTGGTGATGTCGCAGGTCGACCCAAACCGATCATTCGGACCTAATCAACCAGCAGCTATAGTGTCTAATTTTCCAAGAGCAATTTATTGCTTGCGCCTATCTGTGTGCGCAACTACTCCACCAACTTGTGCAACTTTCGCATCGTCGGCAACAGTTTTCTCGCGTCATCCTGGGCAAGGCGAAATAACGCTTCTACCTCGCTTTTCTGCGCCGTAAGAAGCAGTGTATCAAAGACTCTCTCTACGGCGGCAATTGCCTGAACGGCGGTGTTTCCCTCGACCGTTTGCCGCACGGCGTTACCCGGACCAAGCGACGCCGGTGAGAAAATAGTGTCAGCCAATGTGAGCATAATGTCCCGGTCTTCTCCAACGCTTGATCGCGCAATAATCATCAATTGATCGCGTAGGCTGCGCAAACAGATATCCCGGTCGTGTCGATATTGTTTTATATCCTCCTTTGATTTCAACAGGCGCGCCAATTCCTCGTCCAACGCGCTCACCTTCCGTCGCCTGCGAGATTTCATCCGCTCCAATCGCAGGCGGACCATTTGATCAAAAATTACGCGATGAAGTTGACCCGCTAGCGCGCGGATTCCGTGATCGTGTGTCCATGCCAACTCATTCGTCAAAAGTCGCAAAACACGGCGATTGTTGTGCAAGGCCAAATTGATCGCCGTGACTGGGGTCAGGGAATAAATGCTGTCGACGATATCCTCGGGCAGCAGTTCGTCGTCCTCGTCAACCCAGACCCCATTAAGTCGGGTGCTGTTCGTATCTCCCGTGTCCGTCGGGCCGAATATATTTTGGCGCGCTTCCTGTTGCATGGAGTCAAGCTGACGAAATGTGGCGGCGGTTTCATGCTTCAAGAGACTGGTCATCGCATCGGCAAGTTGACGATACCGTTGTGCCGTACCGTCCATGAACGTTCGCGCGGCCGTGGCGAATTCTGGCAAGGTTTCATAGATCATCGCGGTATCAAATTATATACGCTTCCGTCGGGCGCAACATGGCGGCTAATTTTTAGAGAAACATTGATATACGTCATCGGCAACAACCTCGAACTGCAATAGGTTCGCGGCCTCTTTTAAAACCGGTGGTCGATGCGTGAAATGAAGTTAGCGGCGCGGTATATTAAATTGAGGCTGCCGTACAGACGAGTCGTCCATCGTCTCACTGCCATCGGGGTGCTATTTTGCCTCGTGATGGGGGGGGCGATCCAGGCTAAAGGCCTCTCCGATTTCCGTTCGGACTTTGAACTTGGCAAGATTATGCCTAGTGCGGACAGGCTTGGTCCCGTTGAAGGAACGCCTCCATCGACTATCGCCTATCGCGGCGCCAAGGAACTTGGCTACGTCTTCCTGAATTCCACCGCCGCCAGCTCCATCGGTTATTCCGGAAAGCCGATACACATTGTCATCGGCGTCAACAAAAGCGGCGTGATCACCGGGGCGCGGATGGTGAAGCATTCGGAACCCATTGTCCTGGTCGGAATTCCAGTCAAAAAAATTCGTAACTTCATTGCTGGCTATGTTGGCTTGAACGTAATTGATTTCATTGAGACCAAGCGTCGGCGCCACGATGTCGACATCGTCTCCGGCGCCACCGTTACGGTGATGGTGATCGAAGACAGCATCATCCGTTCGGCCATCAAGGTTCTGCGTCAGAGGAAAGTCGCTGCATCCGTCGCGGCGACCGGTGCGCGGGAAGATGCTGTTCTACGTTCCTTGCCAGCTCAAGAGCGGGACTGGAAGACTTTGTTGGGTGATGGATCCGTGCGGCGCCTGACGTTGAATTTATCCGACGTCAACCAAGCTTTTGAAAAAATCAACGCTGCGGCGGCGGCGCGTCCGGAACGAGGTAAAACACAGGACGTATTTATCGATTTATACGCGGCGGTGGCAAGCATTCCGACGATCGGCAAGAGCTTGCTGGGCGCTCGCGAATATCGAAACCTAAAAAGCACGATAAAGCCCGGACAAACCGCCATACTTATCGCCGGGCGTGGCCGGTATTCGTTCAAGGGTTCGGGCTATGTTCGGGGCGGCATCTTCGACAGAATACAATTGATCCAGGGCGATGTGTCGGTTCGCTTTCGCGATAAATTTCATAAACGGATCGGTGAATTCCTCGCTGTCGGTGCGCCGCATCTTCCCGAAATCGGCCTCTTTTATGTTCCACCCAACAGCGGTTTCGACCCAGCCCGACCTTGGCGTCTGCAATTGCTGGTGGCGCGCGCGATCGGGCCTATACAAAAGGCCTTCACGACCTTCGAACTGGCCTATCGGCCACCTAACGAGTTCATCAAAGTCCGGCGGATAACGGCGGAGAAATCAGCAGCGGCTGGCCTTCCGACTATCGCCGCGCCGACGCTATCCGAGGAACAGCCGTTATGGCAGAGAATCTGGGAAGAAAAGATTCTCGATATAGCGATTCTGCTTTTGGCTTTGGCGGCGCTGACCGTCGTCTTCTTCTTTCAGGATTGGTTCGCGCGACGGCCCCGGCTGGTGTTGTGGGGGCGGCGCGCCTTCCTTGCGTTCACGGTGATATGGATCGGTTTCTACGCCAATGCCCAGCTTTCAATCGTCAATGTTTTAGCCTTTGTTGGCGCCTTGTTGACGGGCTTTCGTTGGGATTTCTTCCTGATGGAACCGCTAATTTTCATTCTTTGGGGATCGGTGGCCGCCTCGCTGCTGTTCTGGGGACGCGGCGTTTATTGCGGTTGGCTATGCCCCTTCGGCGCACTGCAGGAATTGCTCAACACAGCGGCAAAATCTCTAAAAATCCCGCAGGTTGCGGTGCCCTGGGCGTTGCATGAGCGTTTGTGGCCAATCAAATATATCGTGTTTTTGGGAATCTTGGGCCTTTCGCTTTACTCCTTTGAACTGGCGGAAATGGCGGCGGAGATAGAGCCGTTCAAAACTGCCATCATCCTCAAATTCGTCCGCACCTGGCCTTTTGTCTTGTTCGCCGTGGGAATGCTAGGCGTCGGCCTGTTCATCGAAAGATTTTATTGCCGCTACCTGTGCCCCATGGGTGGAGCGCTGGGCATTCCGGGGCGTATGCGGATGAACGAATGGTTGCGCCGTTACAGGGAGTGCGGCGCGCCCTGCCAGCGCTGTGCGCATGAATGCATGGTCCAGGCGATCCATCCTGACGGCCACATCAATCCCAATGAATGCCTGCAATGCCTGCATTGTCAGGTCGTCTATTACGACGATCAAAATTGCCCCGTGATGATACAGCGGCGCCTAAAACGCGAACGACGTGTGGCGCTGAGATCGACGTCACTGAAATCTAAGTCGCCCCCGGTTGGAGGAAATGAATGATGGGGTCGAGACGAGTACCCAACCAACGAAACACCATTGATGAATAGGAGTTTACACATGACTGAGAAAAAAGAATCGCAACCCAATACGAATGAAGGGATGTCCAGACGTTCGGTGTTGGACGTCGTCACCAAGACCGCCAGTCTAACCGGTCTCGCCATGGCGGGTGGGGCCGGTATCGCGACGACCGGTATGCTGTCGGCCACTCCAGCGGCGGCGGCAAACAAAGCGAATGTCGCGCCCGGCGACCTGGATGAGTATTACGGGTTTTGGTCAGGCGGCCAATCAGGTGAGGTTCGCATTTTAGGGCTGCCGTCGATGCGCGAGTTGATGCGTATTCCGGTTTTCAACCGTTGCAGCGCTACCGGTTGGGGCCAAACCAACGAGAGCAAGCGGATCCTTACCGAGAATATGCTGGATACGGAGAAGGCTTTTCTGGCTGACAAGGGCGGCCTCCACGCGAACGGCGACACCCACCATCCGCACATGTCCTTCACCGACGGCACTTATGACGGCCGGTATATTTTCGTCAATGACAAGGCCAATACCCGGGTCGCTCGCATCCGCTGCGACGTCATGAAAGTGGACAAGGTTATCTCTGTTCCCAATGCCGCGGATATTCACGGTTTGCGGCCGCAAAAATACCCAAGAACCGGCTACGTCTTCGCAAACGGCGAGCACCGGGTGCCGCTGCCCAACGATGGCCGCTACCTTGACGATCCGTCGAAGTATCACGCGATATTTTCCGCTATTGACGGCGACTCCATGAACGTCGCCTGGCAGGTCATTGTCGATGGCAACTTGGACAATGTCGACGCCGATTATCAGGGCAAATACGCCATCGCCAGCTGCTACAACAGCGAGGAAGGCGTCACCTTGGCGGAAATGACTTCGTCCGAACAGGATTGGGCGGTGATTTTTGACATCAAGGCCATCGAGGCCGGCGTCAAGGCCGGTGATTTCAAGGTCTTCGATGGCGGCGTGCCCGTTCTCGATGGTCGAAAGGGGTCAAAATACACCCGTTACGTTCCAATCTCGAACTCGCCGCACGGCGTCAACGCTGCGCCGGACGGCCATCACATCATGGTCAACGGGAAATTGTCGCCGACGGTCACGGTGCTGGATGTCCGCCGTTTTCCAGATTTGTTCGCCGACAAGATCAAGCCGCGCGGTGTTGTTGTTGCAGAACCGGAACTGGGCCTTGGTCCGCTTCACACCGCGTTCGACAATAAGGGCAACTGTTACACGACGCTTTTCCTGGACAGTCAGGTGGCGAAGTGGAGCATCGACCTAGCGATACGCGCGTTCAAGGGTGAAAAGGTCGATCCGATTCTGGATAAGGTCGATGTACAGTACCAGCCGGGCCACAACCACACATCCATGGGCGAAACCAAGGATGCAGATGGGAAATGGCTCATTT
Organism: Rhodospirillaceae bacterium; assembly: GCA_018660965.1. GTDB lineage: Bacteria > Pseudomonadota > Alphaproteobacteria > UBA8366 > JABJJH01. Next base: position 16,280 of record JABJJH010000178.1, read on the forward strand.
CGCTGAACAAGTTCTCCAAGGACCGTTTTATCAACGTCGGTCCGTTGAAGCCGGAGAATGAACAGCTAATCGATATCTCTGGCGACAAGATGAAAATCGTCCATGATGGCCCAACATTCGCCGAGCCTCATGACTGCATAATCGTGCATCGTTCTATCGTAAACCCAGCCAAAATCTGGGATCGAAAGGACACTTATTGGAAAGACGCTACGGCGCTGGCCAAGAAGGACGGCGTTGACCTAGAGGAAGCCGAACATGTCATCCGCGACGGAAACAAGGTGCGGGTCTACATGCATTCCGTTGCGCCTTCATTCTCGCTGCCTAGCTTCAAGGTGAAACAGGGTGATGAGGTTACCATCGTCATCACTAATATGGATGACCTCGATGACCTGACCCATGGCTTCACTTTGGCGAATTACGGCGTCTGCTTTGAAATTGGGCCGCAAGCGACCGCTTCGGTTACGTTTAAGGCAGACATGCCCGGCGTTCATTGGTTTTACTGTCAATGGTTCTGCCATGCTCTCCACATGGAAATGCGGGGCCGTATGTTAGTAGAGAAGGCCTAGTCCGATGGCCTGGTTGGCGGACATCTTGAGTGGCCTGCGCTTGTGCAAAGGGGGAATACCCCTTTGCCTGGTCGGCTGCATGTTCGCCGGCCTGGCGTCGGCCAAGGAAATAAAGGTATCGGCTGGCGGCGAGCGTCTTTTAACAAGTTTAGAACAAGCTGTCGCTGGCGATATCCTTGTCTTGGGCCCCGGTCGTCACAACGGCCCGGTAGTTATCAACAAGTCAATTTCGATCCACGGGATGGATGGCGCCGTTGTCACCGGGAATGGCAAAGGCAATACCATTCGCGTGTCTTCGCCAGGAGTGAGCCTGCGCAATCTGACTATCACCGGATCGGGCCTTTCCCTGGAAACCATGGATTCAGGGATTTTTCTCGACAAAAAAGCGATTGGGGCGCGGGTCATTGGCAATCATCTCGACGGCAATCTGTTTGGCGTTTATGTCTGGGGCGCTGCGAAGTCGTTGGTTCAGAACAATCGGATCGTTGGCCGCGCGGATTTGCGGGTGAACGAACGCGGCAATGGCGTTTCCCTCTGGAATTCACCCGGCTCGACCATTGACGGCAACGACATTCGCCATGGCCGCGACGGCATCTTCGTCAACACCTCTAAACGCAACCGTTTCACCAACAACCGTTTCGAACATGTGCGAATTGCGGTCCATTACATGTATGCGAACAACTCATTGGTCTCGGGGAACGTTTCACGCGGGAATACCGTTGGCTACGCCTTGATGTATTCTAAGAAATTGACGGTGGCCAATAACCGCTCGATCAACGACCGAAATCACGGGCTATTACTCAACTTTACCAATCGGTCGGAGATTTATGGAAACCAAATTGAAAACGCGGTCGGAAAATGCGTCTTTATTTACAACTCGTCACGCAACCGATTTGTTGGCAACCGCTTTTCAGGATGCGGGATCGGCGTCCATTTCACGGCAGGCTCAGAAGCAAACCAGATCACCGGAAACGCCTTTGTCGCCAACCGCACGCAAGTGAAATACGTCGGCACTCGTCATTTGGATTGGTCGCACAATGGCCGTGGCAATTATTGGAGCGACAATGCCGCTTTCGATTTGAACGGTGATGGCGTCGCTGATATGGCGTATCGACCGAACGGATTTGCCGACAAGGTTTTGTGGGCTCATCCCCGGGCAAAGCTATTGCTCAACGCCCCTAGCATGCGGGTGCTGACCATCGCACAAGCTCGTTTCCCAACCTTGCATCCCGGCGGCGTCATCGATTCTTCGCCACTAATGAAGGCGCCGGACATGAAATCCAATCTACAGAAAATACCGGAGGCGAAATGACGCATATCTCCGAGGTCGGACAAGCCCCTTTAATCGATATCGACCGCGTCGGCAAAACTTTTCACGGCGACATTGCCGTACGGAACGTGAGTTTCAACATCACCGCTGGTGAGTGCGTCGCCCTGATCGGCCACAATGGCGCAGGCAAGACCACGCTGATGAAAATGATCCTGGGTCTAATTTCACCAAGTGCTGGAACTTTAAAGGTATTCGGCGCTGACATCCATCAATCGGGGAGAGACAAGGCGGCGCGACGGATCGGTTATCTGCCCGAAACCATAACCTTTCCACCTCATATGACGGGATTGGAGGCATTGCGCTATTTTGCACGATTGAAGGAATCCCCGGTTGGCGGGTGTCTCGATGGCTTGGCCGTCGTCGGATTGGCGGATGCGGCGCGGAAGCGCATCCGTACCTACTCCAAGGGCATGAGGCAGCGGCTTGGCTTGGCGCAGGCGTTGTTGGGCGAACCCGAATTGTTAATCCTTGATGAACCCACCACCGGGCTGGATCCAGATCTCAGGCGATTGTTCTACGCTTTGATCGACGAGCGCCGGGCGAAGGGCGCCGCTATCCTGCTGTCATCCCACGCGTTAAGCGAACTGCAGGCGCATGCTGACCGAATTATCGTGATCAACCGAGGCGAAGTCGTCGCCGAGGGCAGTCTGACAGAGCTCCGTCGTCAAGCCGCGTTGCCGGTGCTCATCAGGGTCAAGGCCGATGGCGCCCATAAGATGTTGACCGGCGCACAGCCCGACGGTGTGGGATGCCGAAAGCTCAATGGCCGGACCGTGGAACTAACTTGTCTACCGGAACGAAAAGTGGATGTGATACGTTGGGTCGCCACCTGCGGCTACGGAATCGATGATCTAGATATTGAACTGCCCGATCTCGATCGGCTCTATCGCCATTATCGTGGCGAACTGGAGACGAGGCCATGAGACCGTGCCTGATCATCGCCTGGCAGGAAATCCGGGACGGCTTGCGCAACAAATGGATA
>JABJJH010000433.1 GCA_018660965.1 Rhodospirillaceae bacterium
GTGCGAACCGTTACGTCATCCTTCGCGCAAAGCTCCAGCACCGCGACCGTAGCGCTGACAACCGACAAGCCGGACCGCAACTACGTCAATCTTGGCGCCGGCGTTCTGTTTATCCTGCCGAATGGCTGGATGCCGTTTATCGATGTCGAAATGCTGGTGTCGTATGAGCAGCTCCAGCGGCAGCGATACACCGGCGGCCTGCGGGTCGAATTCTAGAGCGTGTCGCGTCTATCGACCGGCTTCTTTTTCGACCAGGGGCCGCACTTCCTTCGCTAGCAGTTCGATGGTGCGCAGGACGATGCGCTGGTCCATGCCCAGCCATTGGATACGCGCGATCAACCGGGTAAAGCCCGTCGTTCGTGACAGGCGCACCAGTTCTTCCGCGCATTCTTCCGGCGAGCCGATAATGACCCGGCCCGCGAGCAATTCTTCAAGGTCCAACTGCGCCTTTCCCGATCCCACGACGTTGGTGAACAGGCCCCATTGTCCGAAAATCCGGTAACTGGCCTCTAAAAAAGGCCCGGCTTCGCGCAATGCCGTTTCACGGTCCGGCGCCACCACGATGTTGCGCAACAGCGGGAATTCGCGCGGCGGCGGCTTGCCAAGCTGCTTCAGGGTGTCCTGATACAAAACCGCCTGTTCGGTGATGACCTCTTCGGTCAGATGCGACGACGCCACCCAACTATCGCCCAGCGACGTGTCCGACAAACGCGCCGCGCGTTCCACCGCCTTGGCCACGCTGCCGCCGTACCACATCGGCGGGCGGGGTTGCTGCACGGGCTTCAACGCCAGCTCCAGTCCATCGGCTTCGAAATGCTTGCCGCTGAAATCGACCCGTTCTTCCATCCACAAGCGTTTGATCAGGGTCAGCGATTCAACGTAGCGTCCAATTCGGCGGCTGTGGTCGAGCCCCAATATCCTGAATTCATCTTCCTGCCAGCCCGGCGCGACGCCGAACGTAAACCGCCCTCCCGACACGATATCGAGCAGCGCCGCCTGTTGCGCGACATGAAGCGGATGGAACAGGGGCAAAACCAGCATGCACGTCGCCAGCGACATATCGCCGGTTTCGGCGGCGAGGCGCGTCAGGGTTTCCAGCGGCGGATACCATGCAGACGAGCCGTAAGACAGATGATTGCCAATCGCCACGCCATCGAACCCGACCTCGCGCGCGATCTTCACCTGCTCGATATGCTCGGCGAATTTCTGTTCCTGATTATCCCCCGGCGGATGTTCCGAGCTTATGAACAAGGTCAACTGCATTTTTGTGTTCCAATCTGTTTCACGGCGCCACGCAGGGTGGGCATCAAGCTTCGCACGCGTAAACACGCGGTTGCAACACGGCGTCGCTGATGAACCTTGATTATGCCCGGCGGGCGCGGTTTTATTAAACTAACGCTGTATGCTGGCTGAACTGGCGACGTGGGTGGAGGGGCGACATGGCGAACCGTAAGAATGTTTTACTGATCGTGGTGGACCAATGGCGCGGCGAAGCGATGCCTGTGCTGGGGCATTCCTGCCTGCGAACGCCGAATTTGGACGCCCTGTGCGCCGACGGCGTCACCTTCTGTAATCATTTCACCCAGGCCGCGCCCTGCGGACCCGGTCGGGCGTCGCTGTTGACCGGCCAATACATGATGAACCATCGCGTGGTGCAGAACTCGGTGCCTCTGGACGCCCGCCACACCAACCTCGCCTTCGAAGTTCGCACCCATGGCTATCAACCCGCCCTGGTCGGGTACATGACCAGCACCCCGGACCCGCGCGTAACAGCGGCCAGCGACCCGCGCTTCAAGACGCTGGGCGCCAACATGCCGGGCTGGCGATCCGTCGGGTCATGGGAGCCTGACAAGAAACCGTATTTCAACTGGTTGCGCGCCAAGGGTTATCCCGTTCCCGAGCGCCCGCTCGACATTTGGTTGCCTCAGGACGACGACGCCGCGCCCGGCGCCACACAATCGGCCTCGCGCATCCCCCAGGAACTTTCCGACACGACCTGGGCGACGGAATGCGCGCTGGAATATTTGCGGGGACCCGAATCGGACCCGTGGTTTCTTCATCTTGGGTATTATCGACCGCACCCGCCGTTCATCGCGCCGGCGCCCTACAATGCCCACTACGACCCCGCCGAAGTTCCCGCGCCGGTTCGCGCCGCCAGCCCGGAACACGAAGCCGCCCAGCACCCGCTTTTGGGACATTACGTAAACGATATCGAGCAACTCAGTTTTTTCGAAAACGGGCAAGGCCGCGGCGCAGACATGTCGGAAGACGAAGTCCGCATGATGCGCGCGTCCTATTACGGCATGATCAGTGAAATCGACGACCACCTTGGCCGGGTAATCGGACATCTGAAGGAAACCGGGCAATACGACGACACGCTCATCATCCTGACCAGCGACCATGGTGAACAATTGGGCGACCATCACCTGCTGGGCAAGGTCGGGTATTTCGACGAGAGCTTCCATATACCCCTTGTCATCCGCGACCCGTCTTCGCACGCCGATGTTTCGCGCGGCGCCATCGTCGACAAGTTCACCGGTTGCATTGATGTCATGCCAACCATTTTGGACTGGATTGGCGCCGAAACGCCCAGAACCTGCGACGGGTCTTCGCTAGCCCCCTTCCTGCACGGCGAAACGCCGACGGACTGGCGGACGGAAATTCAGTTCGAGTTTGATTTTCGCACCTATTTCAAGAATGCGCACAAAACCGTTCTGGGCCTCGACATCGACCGGTGTTCACTCGCGGTGATACGGGACGAAAAATTCAAATACGTCCACTTCGATGCGTTGCCGCCGCTGTTCTTTGATCTGGAGAATGACCCCGGCCAATTCAACAATGTCGCCGAGGACCCGGCCTACGCCGCGCGGGTTCTTGAATATACGCAAAAGATGTTGAAC
>JABJJH010000177.1 GCA_018660965.1 Rhodospirillaceae bacterium
GGCCCAACACGCCCATCTCGAAACTGATCCTGAATGACATTGGCCCGTTTATCCCCGCCGAAGGGCGGCGCCACAACCAGGCTAATTTTGGCAAGGACCCCCGCTTTGACACCGAGGCAGCGGGCGTCGCCCATGTCCGCGAAACCCGCAGCGTCTTCGGTCCCTTCACCGAAGCCGATTGGGAAAAATTTGGCCGCGATTCGCTCCGCCAGCTTCCCGATGGCCAATGGACGCTGCAATACGATCCGGGTTTGTCACAACCCGCAGGCGCGATCGAGGACACCGACAACTGGGACCTATGGCCGTTAATCCACTGTCCGGTGCTGACGATGTGGGGCATGGAATCGAAGCTGTTGCTTGCGCCCGCCGTGGAGCGCATGGCGCAGTCGGGACCCATGGCCGAGATTTATTCGGTCCCCGGCGTTGGCCATTGTCCCGGCTTGACCGCGCCAGACCAGATCGACGTCATTTCCGCTTTCCTGGCGAGGTAGAAGCCTGTCCGCGACACTACATTCTTGAAAAGGAGAAAAAGCGTGAGTAGCGATACCGTATTATTTGAGTTGAAGGATCACGTGGCCGTCATCACGTTGAATCGCCCGGCGCAGCGCAACGCCATGAATCAGGAATTGCGACGAACGCTGATGGGGCATCTGCAGCGGGTTCGTGAAGACGATGACATTCGCGTCGCTATCATCACCGGGGCGGAGGGAACCTTCAGCGCGGGGGCTGACCTCAAGGAGCGCGCATCCGGCGGGGGCGGGCGGGACCAGGACAATTCACCGGCCACCTTGATCGAAGCGGATAACGCCGCCCAATGGTCGACGATGAAAATCGAAAAACCACTAATCGCGGCGGTCGACGGTTACTGTTTGGCCGGGGGCATGGAGCTGGCGCTTATCTGCGATATCCGGGTCTGTTCTCCCGAGGCGCAGTTCGGCCTGCCAGAAATCACCCGCGGATTTTTCCCTGGCGGCGGCGGTCCGCAGCGCCTGGCCAGAAGCATTCCGCAATCAATCGCGATGGAAATAATCCTCACTGGCGACCGCATCGACGCGGAAACCGCGTTGCGGGTGGGCATTGTCAGCCGGATTGCGCCCGCCGGAGAATTATTGCCAACGGCCATGAAGATCGCGACGCGCATCGCCGGTCACGCCCCCCTTGCCGTACGGGCGGCCAAGGAAGTGGCGCAAACGGCGCAGGATGAAACCTTCGAGCAATCCATGCGCCTGGGTGGGGCGTTGCGCTGGGCGGTCGGGCAAACCGACGACGCGAAAGAAGGGCCGCGCGCCTTTGTGGAAAAACGCGAACCCCGCTATCAGGGCCGTTAGCAATGCGGCGCCTTGCAGTGCCTGACATCCTCCACCAGAACCTTGCGGTTGAAATCGGTCATTCGGACGCCTTCTCCCGTAGGCATGGGACAAATTAATTCAAACCGTGGAAGTTCAAGGAAAGCTAAATATAGCCGTGACACACTATCGAGATCTGCGATCCCTGCCCAAAGCGCATTTACATATCCACCTGGAAGGCGCCATGCGGCCAGAGACGTTAACGGAGCTTTGCGAGCGCTACCATATCGCTCGTCCGGCGGACACGCGTGGTAAAATATTCAACAATTTCGGTGGCTTTAATCAAGTGTACTGGGCGGCCTGTCATTGTGTCCGCACTCAAGATGATTTAGCGCGGCTCATCCATGAGGTGGCCGAGGATGCAGCGTTGCAGGGGGCCTGGTGGATCGAACCCGCTTTCGACGCCGACCGATTTAGCACCTTGCGCCATGGCGACCCACATCAATTGTTCCCGACACAAGAAGAGGGTTGGCGGTTTGCCCTTGCGGCGGCCGAATCGGCGAGTCGGGCTACGGGCGTTGGAATTGGCTTCATGTCGGCCATCGATCGCACGATGCCGCCGGAACAAGGTCTTGAGCGGGCGCGGATCACGGCCAAGCTGGTTCGCACGGGCGAGCACCTTATCCACAGTGGGATGGCATGTTTTAACAGCCGGTATCCTGGAATAGTTGCGCTAGGGTTACACGGTAACGAAGAGGGATACCCGCCAGATCTATTTGAGGAGGTTTTCCAGATCGGGGCCGCCGATACGGGTTTGCTTTCCACGCCTCACGCCGGAGAAATCGCCCCCTTTCCAGGCGGTGGCCCTGCGTCGGTAACCAGCGCCATCGATTGCCTCGACGCCGACCGGGTTTTGCATGGTGTGCTCGCCATCGAGGATCCTGCACTTGTCGAAAGGCTGGCGAGAGACGGCGTCTGTCTCGATATCTGCCCATCCTCCAACTTGCAGCTTAGTGTATTTCCTTCGATTGACGCGCATCCACTTCCAAGGATGATGGAGGCTGGCGTGCCATGCGATATCGGTAGCGACGATCCATTACTGTTTGGCCCGAGCCTCCTGGATGAATACGAACTCTGCCGTACCGAAATGGGGCTAAGTGATCAATTGATCGCCACTCTCGCCCGCAATTCGTTTGAACACAGTGGCGCGCCGCTGGAAGTGAAAGCAGCTGGCGTTCTGGCGGTGAATGTGTGGTTAAACGGAGGCGTTGATGAAACTTTTTGATGACCTTGATTGATAAAGTTGGTTTCCGGATGACATCGAATGGAAAGTGCCGAGGAACATTGGATTCAATAATACGCTAACAGCAAGATTACGACAGAACGTGATCAACCGCCCGCGCTTTGTTCAATAAGGTCAGGCGCCACATTTCGCGGCTGTATTGCTGGTCGTCGAATCCAGTGGCGGCGTGGATTGTACATCGGTTATCCCACGCGACCACATCGCCGACTTTCCATCGCCACTTGACCGTAAATTCCGGTCCCGTCACGTAAGGCAACAAGTCTCTAATGATCAGAACGCTTTTATCTTCGATGCCTTCCAGGTCGCAGATATCCATCTGTTCATCGGACAGCGCCTGACCCTTGGCCAATACCGCGCAGGTCGAGCTGTTGAGCCCATACAAGGCAAGCTCACCGCTAACGGGATGCGTCAAGACGACCGGGACCCGATTCGGCGGGTTCGCGGCCCGTTGTTCGGGGGACAAAACAGGATAGTCTGGCGAATAGCGGTTTATCTTTTTATCGTGATGGGCGAGGGAGCACACCGCCTCCAAGGGTTCGAGGGTCGACTTCGTCGCCTCATCAAGCCCCGCAAAGGCGCCGCGCGTATCCGCAAACAATGTTTCCGCCCCTTCGGGCGGAGCCAGCTTGCAATGGAAGACGGAACCGATAGGCGGATTGCGGCGGAAGGTGGAATCCGTGTGCCAGACAGGCCTGCGCGTCTCGGGGTTATAACGCACGTCATCATCACTTTGAAGTTGAGGGACCTTGGCGAACTGGGCCAGGCGATTGCCTGCGCCATCCTTGATGTTGCCAATCCTGAGAATAGGAAAGCCAGGAATCATTTTGCTTTCCCGGGCAGCCATCTTCGTGTTTTCAACGTCGCCAAAAACGCTCGACCACGCGACCAATTCTTCCGGCCTGAGGTCGGCGAGGTCGTCACCTCTGACGGCGAGAAGGCCGCCATGGTTCGTCCAGAGATCATAAGCGTGGGTTTGAAATTCTCGATTTTCCAAATCACACCGCGTAACGCCGTCCAAAAGTATTCCAAAATTGCCGTTCAAGGTCTTGGTCGTGTATTTCATCAATTCCGCCGGTTCCGTTGAAAATGAAGGGCGCTTGTCGGTAGATTGTAGATAGTCACCATTCCCTTTGAAAGTGCGGCTGAACCGGCGCCGACGACGGTGCGAGGAATTCGAGAACCTCGCCTTCATTGTCAATCGCTCGCCACAACCAATGGCGTCGTCCTCGGATAACGACCATTTCATCGAGGCGCCAATAATGTGCAAGGATATTTTACACTTTGGTTTCCTAAAAAACCGGAGATCGCCGTCGGATACGACTATGAAGTCGGCGTCGGCAATGCGAATTTCGCATCCGTCACACTGCCGAATATCGGCGATGGCGTTTACGATTTAATCCTTTTCGACGAATTCGACTCTCCCTTTGACACTGGCATCGATATCGATGTCGCGGTACTCGACACCTTCGATTTTACGACAGGATTGCTCCCTGAAATCGGCGTGGAAGGCGTGTCCAAGTTCAGCATCCGTGGAATCGAAGTGGCGGCGGGGCTCGATCCGACCGACCCGACAGAGTTTGTCACGGGGCTGACATTTGTAGGTGACGGAGAATTCACCGGAACCATGACGCCAATCACCCAGACCGTGATAGTCGGCGGAGACCTGGCGGTTCCCGAACCCGGCGCTCTCACCCTGTTCGTCGTCAGCCTCGCGGGGCTGGGCTTCCTGAGGCGTCGGAAATAAACGCATTGTCGACGGCGACTCCCTGCAGAACAACGTCCCTGACTACTTAATTGTTGGGGAAAAACGGTTCACCAAAACTACGCCGGTTACTGCGACGATCATGCCTACCAACGCTGTGACGCCAAACGTTTCGTCGAACATGAAGTAGGCGAATATAGCCGTTAAGGGAGGGACAAGGAAAAACAGGCTGGATACACGGGCCACCTGCCCCCGGCGAATAAGATATAGTAATAACAAGATCGCCCCGAGCGATAGCACAACAGTCAACCAGATCAACGCAAATACGAACTCTCCCGTCCAGTTGATCTTCCCCGTTTCCAACGAGAATGACAAAATCCACATGGCGACGGCGCCAGCGATGGTTTGCACCAGCGTGCCCGTGCGTAAGTCCATCGCCTCACAGAACTTCTTTTGGTAGATCACACCAAGACTCAGGCCCAGCAAAGCGCAAATCGACAACGACATGCCCAGCGGCGTGCCAACCCCTAAATCCAACTGCCGCCAAACCACCAGGGCGACGCCGCCCAAACCCAGGGCAAATCCCAACCATTGCAAGGCCGAGGTCCTATCGCCCAATACCGACACGGCGATGATGGCGACCAGAACGGGTTGCAACCCATTAATCAGCGCCGTAACGCTCGCGTCCACCCCCATTTTTATGGCGAAAAACACACACCCCAAATTGACCGCTTGCAGCAATAATCCGACGACTATCAAATGAGCGTAGGTTGTCAGCGCCCTTGGCCATGGCGCTCTTGTTAGCGCCGCAACGACGAACAGGATTGCGGCCACCAGCGTAAACCGATAGGCGAGAAAAGTCGCTGGTTCGGCGTAGGGCAGACCGAATTTGGCGCCGATGAATCCCGTACTCCATAACACAACCAGGACCGCAGGCATGGCGGCAACCCCTAACTGGGTTGAGACAATCGTCTTACGCGTCAATGAACCACCCTCTTACTCGACGTTCACTCAGCATCTGTCATTTCTAAAAATCAACTTCCAACACATAACGACCGCCCACCTCCCGAACGACCCTACGGACACTGAGGCCCCACCGGCAAATGAATGATCTCGGGCGACGCCACAAAACATCGAAACGGATTTCATCAAGATAAAGTTACGAAACCCGCCTCGCCGCCTCGTCTAGATTCTCTGACACTGACAGTATTGTTGGTACTAGCTTGTTTTTCTGACAGCGCCCTTAGTATAGGGTTCGCGAGTCGCTTTTCCCACATTGGATTGGAGCCTAAACAATGACCGACTCGACGATACAGGCTGAGAACTCCGTTATACTGCCCAACTTACTTGGCGTATGCGGGCTTGCACTTGAAATCGTTGAAACCTATGTCGAATCTGCACGGGAAAGTGTCTCCGCCTTGGTTTCCGTCGACGCCAGAATTAGCGGATCACGCTTAAATGAAGAGCAGTTCGCAGCGCATGGATTATCCTGGATGATGACCTACGCTGCTGGTTTGCGCGAGCTGCTGCGGTGGGCCGAACGTCTGAATCAAGCGGAAAAATTCGATGAACTCGAAGCGTTAATTCTGCAAGCTGCGTTCGGCGAGTACATAAACCAACTCAGGTCGGGCATCGCGATCAGCCAGGGTGAAATTGTACGGCCAGGTGACCTGGGCATGAGCAATGGGGATATTGCGCCGCTTTCCGCCGGCGCGGCGGGCAGGCTTGCAACTAAAGGGAATACGAACAGCGTCCGGATGCGAATTGCCGCCCTGATTGAGGAAGGTACATTTGGCAAGCCGGGATATGGCGACGAAACACTTGAGCTTATTGCCGATCAATTCCACCGCTTTGTCGATGAAAAAATCATCCCGTCGGCGCATGAATGGCACCAGAAGGACCAGCTCATTCCGATAGAGATCATTAATCAGATGTCCGAAATGGGCGTATTCGGACTCACCGTGCCGGAGGAATACGGTGGTCACGGGCTTGGCAAAGTCTCGATGTGCATCGTTACCGAGGAATTATCGCGCGGCTATATTGGTGTCGGTTCCCTCGGCACACGGCCGGAAATTGCCTGCGAACTGATCCGTCTCGGAGGCACGGATACGCAAAAGAAACATTGGTTGCCGAAACTGGCTTCGGGCGAAATTTTGCCGACCGCCGTTTTTACCGAGCCTGGCACCGGGTCCGATCTTGGCAGTTTAAGGACACGCGCGGTGCGTGACGGCGATGTCTACCGCATCCAAGGCAACAAGACCTGGATCACCCATGCTGCACGCACCGACGTCATGACTCTGTTGGTACGGACCAACCCGGACGAGCCTAGCTACAAGGGACTGTCCATGTTCATCGCGCCAAAACCACGAGGCAGTGACGACAACCCATTCCCCGCCGAAGGCATGTCTGGCGGTGAGATTAAGGTGCTCGGCTATCGAGGTATGAAGGAATATGAAATCGCCTTCGACGGATTTGAGGTCAAAGCGGAAAATTTGCTGGGTGAACAGGAAGGCGAAGGCTTCAAACAACTCATGGCGACATTCGAATCCGCGCGCATTCAGACCGCCGCACGATCCATCGGCGTCGCGCAGCGCGCTATGGAACTGGCGCGCGAATATGCGGTAGAGCGACAACAGTTCGGTAAATCAATATATGGGTTTCCTCGCGTCGCGGGAAAGATCGCTTGGATGGCCGTTGAAACTATGATCGCTCGGCAGTTGAGCTATTTCGCTGCGCGCGAGAAAGACTCTGACCGTCGTTGTGACATTGAGGCGGGCATGGCAAAACTGCTTGCCGCACGCGTTGCTTGGTCGAACGCGGACAATGGCGTGCAAGTCCATGGCGGAAATGGCTATGCGGAGGAATTCGAAATCAGCCGCGTGCTCTGCGATGCCCGCATTCTAAATATTTTCGAGGGTGCGGCGGAAATCCAGGCGCATGTCATTGCACGGGGGCTTCTCGAGCGGCGAAACTAGGGCTTGGTCAGCAAAAATAAACAGCGCTGTCAAAGGAACATAGGCACGCCACAAAATGCTTACTGCCAGCGGTTTCAAGCGGCCATTTGACGCTATTCGGCAAGGGCGGTTGATCGGTTGAGTTTGAAGCTCCGGCGGCTGTGAAGGTGAACGAGACGTCCAATCTAATATACTGTTCCATTGCTGCACTCCTGATATTTCGTTGCACTCAGATCAGCCTATGCCGATCATCACCACTATACGAAGTGCAGCACCCGACCCCCGAGTTACGCCATCTGTACAACACCAAGCGAGAACCAAACATGATATGATTCCATCATTGTTATGGCGGAGGGTTTCATGAAGCGCTTCATTGAAGACGAAGACCGGAGCCAGAGCGGATTGCCCTAATCAACATATCCGCGAAGATTGGCGCATACGATAAGTTTAATACGTTACACCAAATCTAAGTGTTCCTTAGCAATGCAATCTGGTAGCCTCACCTACCATCACCATCTTCGCTTTGAGGGAATTATTCGTTATGGAAATTGCCCTGACTCCTATGGAATTCGCACGGCGCGCGCGCAGACTCTATGCTGATCGTGAGGCCGTCGTCGATGGGGATAGGAGGTTTACTTATGCCCAGTTTCTTGACCGCTGCGACCGCTGGTCCACGGCGCTCCAAGCTCTTGGCGTCCAACAGGGTGACCGCATTGCCTACATCGCGCCGAACACGCATTCTCATTTGGAGGCGTATTATGCGGTGCCGCAAATCGGCGCAGTTCTGGTGCCGGTCAATTACAGACTGCTGCCAGAGGACTTTGAGTACATCATCAACCATTGTGGTGCGAAGATTGTATGCGCGCACGAGGACTACCTCGACGCCATTGACGGCATTCGGGACAAGTTGACGAATGTCGAATGTTATGTCGCGCTGGAGGGTTCTAAAGAGAACTGGACCGACTACGAATCGCAGCTTGTCTCGCATTCACCGGATTTCACCAAGGTCGATATCGCCGAAACCGATCTTCTCACCATCAATTACACCAGCGGCACGACTGCGCGGCCCAAGGGTGTGATGATTACGCACCGTAACGCGTACATGAATGTCATGGGCACCCTCGTCCATCACCATCTGACGCCGAGCGACCGGTATCTCTGGACCTTGCCGATGTTTCACGCGAACGGGTGGACCTTTACCTGGATCAATACGGCGCGCGGCATGGCTCATGTCTGCCTGCGGAAAGTGGAGCCAGCGCTTATTTACCAACTCATTAAGGACGAGGACATTACGATGTTCTGCGCCGCGCCCACGGTGCTCATCGGCATCGCAAATGCGCCGGAAGAAATTCGGAAAGGAGCGCCACGGGGCGTCCGCCTGTTCACCGCTGGGGCGCCGCCCGCCGCCGCCACCATCGAGCAGGTCGAGCGGGAGCTCGGATGGGAATTGACGCATGTATATGGATTAACCGAGACGTCGCCCCTCATCTCCATCTGTGAACCTCGCCCCGAACATCAAAACCTGCCGGTCGCAGAACGGGCCAAGATAAAGGCGCGACAAGGCGTCGAGTTCGTGAGTTCCGGAGAAGTTCGCGTCGTCGACGAAGAAGGCGACGAGGTCGCGAACGACGGGGAAACCCTTGGCGAGATTACGGTGCGGGGGAACGTGGTCATGAAAGGCTACTACAACGACCCCGACGCGACGAGCTCAGCGATTAAGAATGGCTGGTTCCATTCGGGCGACGCCGCCGTGGTTCACCCCGACGGTTTCATGGAAATTCGGGACCGATTCAAAGACGTCATCATTAGCGGCGGTGAGAACATCTCGTCCGTCGAGGTCGAAGGTTGTCTGCTGGGTCACCCCGCTGTGCAGGAAGCCGCAGTCGTCGGCATGAAGCATGAAAAGTGGGGGGAAGCTCCACATGCCTTTGTCATTTTGAAAGAAGGCGCTGAAACAACGGAAAATGAACTCAGGCTCCACGTCCGTAATAACCTAGCCCACTTCAAGACACCACAATGGGTGAGCTTCGTCGAGGACCTGCCGAAAACCGCGACGGGCAAAGTGCAGAAATTTGTACTGCGGGACGGTAAAGCCGGTATTGCGCGACAATAATAGGTGGAAGAATACCGGCTAGGCCTTGAAGGCATTTCACGGATTTATTTCCGGTATTTCCAGGGATAGCGAACCTACCTGGAAGACGGCTGCTTCCGTCGAAGTTGACCCGACTCGGACACCGTAGTAGCTGCGAACCGCTGCTCGTCAAGCACCTGACATTGTTTAAACTAATGACGGGCATGAACTGTGGGGGCTGGTCAGTCAGGTTATGCCCCTTACAAATTTACGAGGATGCAAATGGCAATCATCGATGCGCAGATCCACCTCTGGCGCACAGGGACCGCGAGGCCTCCCCATCGCGCCACGCCTTATCTGGTCGAGGATGCAATCCGCGACATGAGCGAAGCGGGCGTCGACGGCGCCGTTATTCATCCTCCCGCGAGCTGGAATCCGGACTCCAACAAGCAGGCGGTCGAGGCCGTGCAGGCTTCGGAAAATCCGGGGTGCGGGTTAACGCCGTTTGCCCCGGCTATATCGTTACCCCGATGACGGCGCGCGCCAGAGAGGCGGAAGGCGGGACGCAATTCTTGGAAGCGCTTCATCCCATTGGGCGTTTAGGCGAGCCGAGTGAAGTCGCAGTTGTCGCCGCGTTCCTTGCGAGCTCCGACGCCTCGTTCGTGACGGGTGCGGTCATCCCGGTTGACGGCGGTTATTCCGCCCGCTAACCGGCGCTCCAAAGTTGGGGATCAGAGCAGCGCCTAAATAACGCCACGGTTCTTCAATTCAACAAGCGCGGTTGAATCTAAATTAAGGAGACGGCCATAGACGTCTTCATTGTGATGTCCAAGCATTGCTCCACCTTCAAGCTCCGGCAACGGTCCATCGGAAAATGTAACGGGGAATCCAGAGACAACGCCGCGTTCTACTGGCGTGGTGGCCCCCTGTCGGTACATTGGCTTCAAGGAGCCACGGTCCCGAAAATGATCGTCCGTCATTACTTCCGGCAGGGAGCGAACCCGGGCGACTGGAATGTCGACTTGCCCCAAAAGGTCGATTCCTTCGGCGCAGGTGAACCCGCCAAGGCGCGCCTGTATATCGGCGCGCAACTCCTCAACATGAGTCACTCGGTCACCGTCCGTCGCATAGCGGGGATTTTCCAATACATCTTCGGCGCCCAACGCTTTGCAGAGCCGCCCCCAACGTACTTTGCTTCCGACGGTGATAATGATATCGCCATCCGTGAGGCGATAGAGCCCGGTAACATCGCTGCGGCTGTTGTTGCCAGCGCGGACCGGCAGGCCTTCGTGCAGCACATGCTCCATCGGCTCCATGAACATCATCGTGGCGAGCGTATCAATCATTGAGGCGTCAAGATATTGGCCTTCGCCCGTTTGTTCCTTAACGCGCAAGGCGCCAAGGATTGAATAGGCGGCGTATAGCGGCGTCACCAAATCACCGACAAAAACGCCAATCCTTGTTGGCGGTCCGTTTGTGTCTCCATTCATGTCCATGATTCCCGACATCGCCTGTATTTGATGGTCGTGGGCTGGCAAATCTTTGTACGGACCGGTTTGCCCATAACCCGCAATGGAACAATAGATGATTCCCGGGTTAACTTTGGCGACATCGGCATAACCCAAACCCAATCGGGTCATTGACCCTGGCGAAAGATTCTCGATCACAATGTCCGATTGTTTCGCCATGTCTAAAAACATTCGCCGGCCTTCCGGGTCCTTCAAGTTCAAGGTGACGCTTTTCACGCCTTCGGAACGTTTAAGAAATCGGATTGAAAGGTCCTCTTCGGTTTCCCTGTCCGAGGTGACGCCATTCGGCCCGGCGTAAGGGCCGACATTGCGGACGGGGTCTCCAACTTCCGGCATTTCAACCTTGATGACATCGGCGCCAAAACGGGCCAGGGTCATGCTGAGAAAGGGGCCGGCAAGGAAAACGGTGACGGACAGGACGCGGATGTCACCAAGCGGTTTCATTGAATATCCTTCGGTCTATGCCAAAAAACCAATTTAACCGTAGAAATCCGTTTTGCGCCAGATTAGGTATCGGAGACGACGCTGTCAGAGGAAAATGTCCGCGCCAACAATCTTCAACCGCCCTTAGATTCAAACGGCAGTTTGACGCCATTCGGCAAGGGCGGCCAAGCGGTTGAGCTCGGTGCGATAATGTTTTCGAAGATGGGCTTAATTTGCTCTGACAAAACCCTCTCCTGAGGTGACAATCGTGATTGAAGTGATTATTAATCGGGAAACGCATAGGGGAAAACCATGGTCGAATACATACCACCCGCACTGGATTGGGTGCGCGAACAAGTCGAATTATATGAAGGCAGCGGCGGAACCGAAGGCACGACACTTCGAGATACTGGCATGCCATGCATTATCGTCACCCATATCGGCAATAAAACCGGCGGTGTTCGGAAAATTCCGTTGATGCGGGTTAAGGTCGAAAACAATTATGTTCTGGTTGGGTCCTACGGCGGTCGGCCAAAAGATCCAGTTTGGGTCTATAATTTAAGGGCGAATTCAGACGTTGAAATTCGCGATAAGACAGCAGTGTTCAAGATGCGGGTGCGCGAAGTCGAAAACGAGCCCGAACGCCAGCGCCTGTGGGATGCCGCCGCCGATGCATTTCCATCCTACGATGACTATCAGGCAAAAGCGCCGCGCAGGATTCCCGTATTTATTGCTGAACCGGTTTAACGGGCGTGTGGGCAACGTCGGACAAAGTTAACCTGATAGCCAGAACGACGGGTCAAAGTTATAGGCGCGATTGTTCACCCAGGGACAATTCCGACCTCATCCTGATCAACGACAAAACGATGGTTGAAGCCTTCTGAAACCCATTCCATGAAAGACACCGCATCGTCGAATCGTGGATCTCCGTTACGCAATACCTCCGGACGGAGTTGGGTGTCGATCAACAGCGGCAGGAATGAAACGCTATCCGCGCCCCCCTTGGACAAAACGGCCTTCGCGATAAGACTGCGTTTGGCGTCCATGCCATAGGGAAGGTTGGGGTATTCCGGATCGAGCGCGGTTCCAAACCTGGCCTCGAAGACCGACTTGCGGTTCGGGGAGGCCTCCGGCGCCGACATGATAAAATTGCTAAGGCTATAAAAGCAGACCTTGCCGTCCAGGACCTCGATCGCCTTGGGGGCGTGCGCATGCCCGCCCAGGATTAGATCGGCGCCCGACGCGAACGCCGCCTTGGCGACGACGGGTTGGTAATCCGCAATGGCCCGGGGGATGAAGTGCAGCCCCCAATGCAGCGAAAGCACGACGACATCCGCCGATTTCTTGGCCGCCTTAATATCGGCGATCATCGCGGCCAAATCTCCCTCGTGTGGAATTGTGACGACGCGGGGCGGCATGCCCGCTTGGTATTCCAAAGGTTCGTAATAAGTGTGGGCGCGCAGTGGCGCGGCGCCGGGCTGCGTTTCAGTCGCCGGGTATCCGTCCCGTAAAACGGTGCAATACGCCAGGAACGCCACGCGAACGCCATTGCGCTCGATGATCGCCGGTTGGCGCGCCTCGTCGAGGTTGCGACCCGCGCCGACGGTTTGAATGCCGCGCGCACGTAAATTATCCCGCGTATCCAACATCGCGTCGGCGCCCCAATCCATGGCGTGGTTGCTGGCCATCGAGACGATATCGAACCCGCAATCGCTAAACACTGACGCCATGTGCGGCGGCACCCGGCTATGCGCGCCGCCGGAATGTATTTGCAACGCGCCGCGGTCCGAATAAACCCGTTCGCATTGGCCAAACCGAATATCCGCTTCGGCGAGAATGGGCGCCGCCAAAGCACTGAAATCGGCGACGGGTTCGTGCACCGGTCCGATGTCGCCACATCCGAATAATACGATTTTACGCTCTGGCATAAGGACTCTCTTTGTAAGGTTATGCGATCAGACGGAGGATGTCCGTTACATCGTCACATATTTCAAAATTCGCCACCGTTTCAATGGCGCGGTCCGTTTCCGCTGCCGATGTGTCCGTAAAGGAAACGCAGTCCCGGAATTTTACCTCTATTTCTTCCCAACCAACCGGATTGTTCGCGTCACCGGGCACGCCATGGACCTGGTGCGAGTGAATATTCCCATTCTTGGTGAAAATCTTAACGACAGGCGTCAAGGCGTTGGCAGTCACATCAGGTCGATAGGTGACCCTGTCGGCCATGGCGAGCACCTCTGAATTGTTCAACGCGTCGGCGGTGTAATCCTGCAAGGTGACGCCGCCTTTGATCATGGCGACGGCTGTGGTGAAGGGCACGCTGTATTTTGCGTCGATGGCGACTTGAGGACGACGTTTCGCTTCGATGGGATGCGACAATAATTGGGTCGCCTTACTGCCGCCGATAATTTCGATCCGCTCGACATTGTCCGGCGTCACGTCATCACGCCGAAGCTCCAGCACCGCGGCGGTGCAGGGTCGAATATGCGCGCAGTGCGGCCAGATTTTGAACCCGTGCGTTTCAAGAATTGGGAACCGCGTCCCCAGACCGCCGACAAGGGCGTCCCAGTTCGGGTTATCGTCACGGACATAGGTTTTAAAAAATCCGTAGACGCCTTCGATTATTTCCCTCGACCCGACGATCCCGCGGCGCGCCAAATCTGCCGCCAGAATGGCGCCTTGCCCGCTAAACCCGGCCTGCATGGATCGTAAATCTGTGGATTCATCAACCGCCATCTGCCGACTGCCCGCCGTTTGGGTGAACGCGGCGCCGAAGGCGTTTTCCATTTGATCCGCATTCAAACCAAGCAACCGCCCCGCCGTGGCGGCGCCCGCGATGTAACCAAGTAATTGAGTCTGAAACCATCCTTCAACCGAAATCCACTGTGGGATGCTGATGGCCTGACTTATACGGCACATGACGTCCATGCCCGCCGCCACCGCCGTTATGAACGCCTCGCCACTAACGCCACCTTCGCGTTCCGCCAGGGCGAAGGCCACGGGAATGGTCGCGATGCTCGTATGGCCGGAATAGGCCACATCATCGTAATCCAGCATGTGCCCCATGGCGCCATTCGCAAAAACAGCCCACCCGGCGGGCGCCTTGAAGTCGAAACCGAACACGCTGCTTTCCGGTTTCCCACCAAGGTCGCGGACGTAATCGGCGAGGATGCGTCCTTCCGGCGACAGGCGGCTGGCGCCCATTGTAACCCCTAGCGTGTCGAGGATGCATCGCTTGGTCAGCGCCACCACTTCCACCGGCAACATGTCGTAGGTTAAGGTCGCGACATGGTCCGCGAGTTTGCGGGTCGCGCCCGCACCCGAATTATGTTCCGTCATGTTGTTTCAACGATAATCTCGTCGCCTTCCACGGTGAATTGGTGATCAAAACCTTCCGACGCCCACTCCATGTACCGCACGGCGTCGTCGAAACGGTCATCGCCGTTCAACAGAACTTCCGGTCGGTATTTCGTGTCGATCAGCATTGGGATGAAGGACACTTTGTTGACGCCGTCCTTGGTGAAAATCGCCTTCGCCATCAAGGTGCGTTTGGCGTCTTTACCATAGGGAAGCAGGGGATAGTCCGGGTCCTGGTCGGTGTAATTTCGCAACGCGCCAACCTTCCAGGGCTCTTCATCCCAACGAAAGGACGGTTTTGGTTTTGTCATGCAAAAATTACTAAGGCTGTAGAAGCACACCTTGCCTTTGTAGACCTCGATGGCCTTCGGCACATGCGCATGATGGCCTAGGATCAAATCCGCGCCCGCATCAATGGCGTAATGTGCAGCTTCCACTTGATAATCCGCAATCAAGCGCGGCGCCCACAAAATTCCCCAATGAAACGCAACCACCACGATATCGACGCGTTTGCGCAGGGCGGCGATATCTTCCGCTATCATCGAAAGGTGATTTGGATCGGCGTTGGAAATGGCGCGCGGTGCGAAATTCGGACCCCGGTCTTCAATTTTGACGGATGCTCCCAACGGCGCGATGCCGATCTTGTCCGGTCCGGCTTCGCCGCCTTCGGGGATGACCGAACAATAACCCAAGTGGCCAACCGTCACGCCATTGCATTCGACAATGGCGGGTTGGCGCGCCTCGGCCAGGTTTTTACCGGCGCCGGTGACTTGTATGCCCTTGCCCAAAATCAAGTCGCGCGTGTCCATCAACGCATCCGGTCCAAAATCATACATGTGATTATTGGCCAAAGTGACGGCGTCGAAACCGCATTGATCGAAAATCGCCGCCATTTCCGGGGGTTGCCTACCGTGCGGGTACGCTTCGTTGACCGTGCCGCGCGTCGAATATTGTCGCTCGCAATTGCCGAAGCGCATATCGACGGATTGCAGCGTGGGCAGGACCAGCTCGCAATACCCGTCGACCGGTCCATGGACGGGGCCAACATCGCCAACGCCCAGATACGATATCTCTCCGGGGACATGTTTATGATTGGACATGTTCGCTCCTCGCGAATGCTTTGAGACGACGCGTCTATGAGGTTGCCATGACTAGCTGCGCATCAACAAGGCTCACTTGCCGCCTCATGTAGGGCGCCGCCTTGACCTTGACCGTTCGGATTTAGCTTTCATACTCAAATAACCGCATGCGGCATTGTTGAGGAAAGCAAGGTCATGACGCCAATATTGGAACAATCACCAGGTGAGAAATTGCGCGCGCTCTTGCGCCGAGACGGAAAACCGCTGGTCGTCATGCACCCTCCATCGGCCGTTTTGGGGCGCGTTATGGACGCCACTGGCGCGGAGGCGGGGTTTGTCGGCACCAGCGGCGTCGTCGGGTCCTACACCGGCATGGCGGATGTCGGAACGGCCACGTTGGACGAATGCGTGAAGATAGCGGGCTGGATCGCCGACAGCGTAAGCTTCCCCATCATCATGGATGGCGATACGGGACATGGCGGAATCATGGCGGTGCGGCGCATGGTCCGTGATTGCATCCATGCCGGAATCGCCGCGGTCCGCATCGACGACCAACCCATCGA
>JABJJH010000446.1 GCA_018660965.1 Rhodospirillaceae bacterium
ATATCGAATTCCCTCCAGCGATGTTGCTGTAAAATGGCTGATACCTCCTTCGACGTGATCGTAATTGGCGGCGGGCCGGGCGGGTATGTTGCCGCCATACGCGCGGCGCAGCTTGGGCTGTCCACGGCCGTGGTGGAGCGCGAGCATCTCGGCGGGATCTGTCTCAACTGGGGCTGTATTCCCACCAAGGCATTGCTCAGATCCGCCGAAATCAATCACATGCTGCACAATCTTGATGAATATGGCTTTGAAGCCAAGGAGACCAGCTTCGATCTGGACAAGATCGTCAAGCGGTCGCGCGGCGTGGCGACGCGCCTGTCCGGCGGCATCAAGCATCTGCTGGGCAAGAACAAGGTCACGGTGTTTGACGGGCAGGGGGCCCTGGCCGGCCCCGGCAAGGTCGCCGTGACAATGGACAATGCAGCCGTGGCCGAGTTGTCCGGCAAACATATCATCCTGGCGACCGGCGCGCGGGCGCGGACACTGCCGGGACTTGAACCCGACGGCAAGTTGATCTGGACCTACCGGGAAGCCATGGTCCCCGACATGATGCCGAAATCGCTCCTGGTGGTGGGGTCCGGCGCAATCGGCATTGAATTCGCCAGTTTTTATCGGGATTTGGGCGCCGAGGTGACGGTTGTGGAAGTGTTGGACCGGGTGTTGCCGGTCGAAGATCCGGAAATATCCGCCCACGCGCACAAATCTTTCGAGGCGCAAGGCATGAAAATCATGACCAGCGCCCAGGTTAAGGCTTTGAAGAAGGGCGCGAACAATGTCACCGCGACCGTGGAAATGGACGGGAAATCCACCGATATCACCGTGGATCGGGTCATTCTGGCGGTCGGCATCGTCGGCAATGTCGAAAATATCGGCCTGGAAGGCACGAAAGTTAAAGTCGACCGCACGCATATCGAGGTCGACCAGTGGCTTCAGACCGGCGAGGCGGGCGTGTACGCCATCGGCGATGTGGCCGGGCCGCCCTGGCTGGCGCACAAGGCGAGCCACGAAGGGATAATCTGCGTTGAGAAAATTGCCGGGGAGAAAGACGTTCACCCGCTGAATACATCCAACGTGCCCGGATGCACTTATTGCCGGCCGCAGGTGGCGAGCGTTGGCCTGACAGAAGCGGCGGCGAAGGAACAGGGCCACGACGTCAAAGTCGGGCGGTTCCCGTTCATGGGCAACGGCAAGGCCATCGCCCTGGGCGAACCGGAAGGACTGGTGAAGACGGTGTTCGACGCCAAAACAGGTGAATTGCTGGGTGCGCACATGATCGGCGCGGAAGTTACCGAACTGATTCAGGGCTACGGCATCGCCCGCACGTTGGAAACCACCGAAATCGACCTCATGCACACGATCTTCCCGCACCCGACGCTGTCGGAAATGATGCATGAGTCGGTCCTTGACGCCTACGGCAAGGCGGTCCACTTCTAAGTCATGACAATGACCGAATCCGCCAAAGTACGCCATCCGGAAAAGCGCAATCGACCGGACAATCCGATACAACGGAAACCGTCCTGGATTCGCGTAAAGGCGCCGACATCGCAGGTGTACCGGGAAACGCGCGATATCGTGAAGGCGAATGGGCTGCATACGGTGTGCGAGGAAGCCGCCTGCCCGAATATCGGCGAGTGCTGGGCGAAAAAACACGCAACTTTCATGATCATGGGCGACACCTGCACCCGGGCCTGCGCGTTTTGCAACGTGGCGACGGGGACGCCGGCGCCATTGGACGCGATGGAGCCTGAAAACGTCGCCGTGGCGGTCGCGACCCTGGGGCTGGAGCATGTCGTCATCACATCGGTGGACCGCGATGACCTTCCCGACGGCGGCGCAGAGCACTTTGTCCGGGTGATTCAGGCCACACGCCATCACGCGCCCAATACGACGATTGAAATATTGACGCCGGACTTCAAGGGTAAGCAGGGGGCTGTGGAAAGCGTGACCGACGCGCGGCCCGATGTATTTAACCATAATCTGGAAACCGTACCGCGCCTGTATCCGGGCATACGCCCTGGGGCACGGTATTTCACCAGCCTAGAACTGCTGCACCGGGTCAAACGGATCGACCCCACGCTGTTCGCGAAATCGGGCTTGATGGTCGGATTGGGTGAAGCCCGCGAAGAAGTCCATCAGGTCATGGACGATTTACGCGCGGCGGATGTCGATTTCCTGACCATCGGACAATATCTGCAACCAACGCCGAAACACGCCGCCATCAATCGATTCGTCACCCCGGACGAATTCGACTCGTACGCGGCTGTGGCGCGGGGGAAGGGCTTCCTGATGGTCTCGGCCTCGCCGTTGACCCGGTCGTCCTATTTCGCCGGGGATGATTTTAAACAATTGCGCGCGGCCAGGGATGCGCGCAACGACGGCGCGAACGGGGCCGAATAGAAACTTGGCCACGCATTCCGAACAACGCGCGCTGCCACATACGCCGGCACAACTCTTCGACCTTGTCGCCGATGTGGAGAAGTATCCGGAATTCCTGCCCTGGTGCGTCGGCGCCCGTATCCGCAGCCGGGATGATGATATGTTGGTGGCCGATTTGATAATTGGCTTCAAGGGAATAACGGAACAATTTACCAGCCGGGTCAAGCTGGATCGCGCGGCCATGAAAATTGATGTTGCGTATCAAGATGGGCCTTTCAAGTATCTGAATAATCACTGGTTGTTTCTATCCAGTGAGAGCGGAAAATGCGACATCGATTTCTTTATCGACTTCGAATTCAAGTCGCGGATTTTGCAGGCGCTGATGGGACCGTTGTTTAACGAGGCGGTGCGTCGCATGGTCGGCGCTTTCGAAGACCGGGCGCAACAACTTTACGGCTGACGCCGCGCTTATAACTGCGAAAGAAGTTCGTGCCGTTTCACATCCGAAATATACGACCTGACCTACTAGGTCTTCCGGTGGATTCAAAGCGACCTACTAAATATGCTCTAAAAGGGGCTGACATCGCGCTTGACGCCTACTATATTAGGTATCAGCTTTAATTGATGCGGCGTGATGCTGCATTGGTTGGAGCGTCCCGGTAATTTCAGAACCGAGCGTTCAAATCGTCATGATGAACCCCTCGCAAATTCGCGCCGCCCGCGCAATCATCAACGCAAAACAAAGTGAATTGGCCAAAGCGGCCGGAATTTCGCTGGCGACATTGAACAATATCGAACGTGGCGTGGGGGACCCGCGCACCAGCACGCTGGACAGCATCGCCGCCGCGCTCTCTGACGCCGGGGTGCATTTATCCCAGGACGATTGGACCGAAACGGTCACCCTGGATCGCCTGTCCCGGCCAAATGCGCATGACACCTATTTCGCCAGTCAACGGGTCCTGGAGGCGCTGGAGCCGGGGTCGCTGATAAAGGCCGAGAAGGTTTTATTTTTCGCCCGCTGGACCGGGTCCGAACACGACGAGTCGCCCCGTGTGTGTTTGTTGATCGAGGGCGCCAACCGGACAATCCTGTTCGACGAGGTGGATTTCAACCTGGTAAGCGGCAGCCGGGTGGCGGAAGTCGCCGGCGTCATGTTGGCCGCGTTTGCATTTCATCGCGATGAATTATTCTATCTGAACAACGTGTTTGAAGATACGACGGCCGTGGCGGCGCCGGAAGCCGTGCGGCGTCTGCAAAGCCTGCCCTGGCTACCGCTTACGCGTCCGCAATCGTTTTTCAATGCCTTCGATTCATGGGAAGAAAGACTGCACGTCTTCGCCGACCGGGAAGGACACCCAATGCGTGATTTGATGGCGCTGTTCAAATAGACGTTTTTCTAAGAGGCCAGCGTCTCGAACATCGCCAGGGCGGCGAGGATGGTCGCCTGCCGAACCGCGCTTCGGTCGCCGGGAAAATTGTGTTTTTGAACAATGGAGTCGCGGCCTTTTCTGACGCCGCCCATGAAGACCAGCCCCACCGGTTTTTCCGCCGTGCCACCGCCCGGTCCGGCCACCCCGGTGACAGAAACAGAAGCGTCGGCGCGTGACCGCGCGAGCGCGCCTTCGGCCATGGCTTGCGCGACCTCGGCGCTGACCGCCCCGTGTTCGATAATCATCGCCATGTCCACGCCGATCATTTCGTTCTTGGCTTCGTTGGAATAGGTGACGAACCCGCGGTCAACTACGGATGACGAGCCGCTGATTTCAGTCAAGGATCCGATAATCATTCCGCCGGTGCAGGATTCGGCGGTCGTCGCCATCAGTCCCGCCTTGCTATAGAGGGTGATGATCTGGGTCGCGCGGTCGGTAATGTCCGGTGGCAGCATGAGGGTCACCCTAGATAAATGTGAGCAACAAATAATATGGCGGCGGCGTAAGCACCCGCGAACACATCGTCCAGCATGACGCCGAGCCCGCCATCGAGCTTACGGTCGGCCCAACTTGCGGGCCAGGGTTTCGTGATGTCGGCGATGCGGAACAATAAAAACCCGGCAAGGTAATAGTAAGGATCGACGGGGGCGAACGCCAAGGTGAGCCATTGCCCCGCGACTTCGTCGATGACGATGATGCCGGGATCTTTCCGACCGGTTCGCCGGGTGAAGGAACCAGAAGCCCACACGCCCAGTAAAAACACCGCCGCGGTCGCCGCTAGCAGGCCCGTGGAGCCCCCTATTGTCGCGATGCCCCAGGCAAAGGGCAGGGCGGCCAGCGACCCCCAGGTTCCGGGCGCTATGGGTAGGTAACCAACGCCAAAGCTGGTCGATAACAAGGAGTCCACACGCCAGGGGGAAGAATCCGCTTTCATTCAGAACAATACCGTCGACATGGCTTGCGCGGCGATACCTTCGCCACGGCCCAGGAAGCCTAACCGTTCGGTCGTGGTGGCCTTGACGCTGACGCGTGCGACATCGATGGATAAAATGTCGGCCACACGGGCGCGCATGGCGTCGCGATGTGGACCGATTTTCGGCGCCTCGCATATCAACGTCACGTCCACATGACGGATCACACCGCCCGCCATTTCCACCAATTTGGCGGCGTGTTGCAGGAATTTTGCCGAATCAACGTCTCGCCATTGCGGATCGGACGGCGGGAAATGCGCACCTATATCTCCGTCGGCGATTGTGCCCAACAAGGCGTCGGTCAAGGCGTGCAAACCGACATCGGAATCGGAGTGTCCGGCCAGTCCCTCGTCGTGCGGTACGCGGACGCCGCACAGCATCGCATGGTCGCCAGGTTCAAAGGCGTGGACGTCAAACCCGCTGCCGGTTCTGAAATCGGGAACGCCGGCGCCTTCATTGAGCCGGTTTTCCGCCCGGATGAAATCCTCTGGGGTTGTCACTTTTGTGTTGTCCTCATTGCCCATGACCGTCGTTACCGTCAGGCCATGCGCTTCGGCGATGGCGGCGTCATCGGTGAAGTTATTATGGGGCGCGTTCGCGTGCGCCGCGTGAAGGCGCGCGTAGCGAAAGCCCTGTGGGGTCTGTGCGCGCCACAATTGGGCGCGCTCGATAGTCGCGCGTATGACGCCGTCATCGTCGGCTTTCTTCAGCGTGTCATGAACAGGAACCGCCGCAATCGCGCCATCGAAACGGTTCAAAGCATCGATAACGCGGTCAATGGTGGCCAAATCGACGAAAGGCCGCGCGGCGTCGTGAATCAGAATATTGCGTGGTGGATTGTCGGCGAAACTTTCCAGCCCAAGCCGGCACGAGTCCTGCCGGGTCGCGCCGCCATCGACCGGCGGGTCCAGCGCCAGTCCCGCCGCAGCGGTATCGTACAAGGCGCGGTCATCCGGGTGAATCACCACGCGCACCGCGCCAATGCCGGGGTGATCGGTGAACATTCGCAGTGAATGGCGCAGCACGGGCGCGCCGCCAAGATCCCTGTATTGCTTGGGAATCCCGCCGCCGGCCCGCACGCCGCGTCCACCGGCCACGATAAGGGCTATCGTTTCGTTCATAGGCGTCTTTAATTTGTTCCGTTGGCGTCAATTCATTCAGCGTGAGCGAGAAGGATGGGCTCGGACATCGTAATGTTATATAACACCGATCATGGGAAACACGCTCGTTTTTGGATTGTCGGCCCTGGTTTCGTTGGCGCCGGTGACGATTGTCGCATACCGGCGCAATCCCGGTCCCGACGCGTTGTTCTGGCTGACATGTCTGGTGGCGTTGGCGGGCCCGCTGACGCTTGTGACCGCGCTGTTTTCGGAAACCTGGCAGACGGATCTATCGACCAGCCTATGGCTGACCGTTACCGTCAGCATGGCGTTGTTCACCGGGTTATGCCTCGTTCAGCCCGGCGCCTGGCGGTTAGCCCCGCTATTCGGGCCCTATCTCATCATCCTTGGTCTTTTCGCCGTCGTATCCAGCCATGCGCCCTCGCACACGGTCATGCCCGGCGTTGAGTCCTGGTGGGTGAAGTCGCATATCCTGGTGTCTTTGACGACATACGCCCTGTTGACCCTGGCGGCCATTGCGGGGCTATCGGTTCTGCTTCAGGAACGCGCCTTGCGGACACGGCGGCGCACTCGATTGACGGGGTTATTGCCGTCCATTGTTGATGCGGAGACGTTGCAGGTTCGACTTTTGATTCTGTCGGAGATTATTCTGGGCGCCGGATTGGCGACCGGCGCCGCGTCACAATTGCTCATCACCGGGACCCCCATCGGGCTCGACCACAAAACAGTCTTCGCGATCAGCGCGTTTCTAGTCATCGGCGCGCTATTGGTCGCGCATTACCGCACCGGCGTGCGGGGCCGTCGCGCAGCCAGACTGGCGCTATTGGCCTATCTCCTGATAACTTTGGGTTATCTCGGCGTGAAATTTGTGTCGGAAATCCTGATTCATTAGCCCGGTTTATTAGAACGACGCGATAAGCGCTTCGATAAATGGGGCGGCCTGTTTCGTGAGCCTTGATTAATTCGTACAATATATTATGTTGCTAAAAAATTAATCACAGATTTGGGATGCGCATTTTATGGGCATAAATGTTGGCCCCCTCCAGATAGCCACCCCGGTATTTCTGGCGCCGATGTCCGGCGTGACGGATTTACCGTTCCGGGAAACCGTCGCGAAACAAGGCGCCGGATTGATGTTTTCCGAGATGATCGCCAGCCGGGAAGCCATTCGCGAAACCCGTCAGGCGGCGAAAAAGGCCTCGCGCGGCGCGACCGGCGATAGCCCTCTCGCGGTCCAGCTCGCGGGCCACGAGCCCCTGGTCATGGCCGATGCGGCCCGGCTTTGCGCCGATAGCGGCGCCGATATCGTCGATTTGAATTTCGGATGTCCGGCGAAGACCGTGGTCAACAAGCTGTGCGGGTCGGCCTTGATGCGCGATGAGCCTCTATCGGCGGACATTTTCAAGGCGGTCGTGGCGGCGGTTGACGTACCGGTTACCTTGAAGATGCGAACGGGCTGGGACTTCGATAACCGTAACGCCGCGAACCTGGCTAGAATCGCCGAGGAATGCGGTGTGCGAATGATTACGGTGCATGGTCGAACACGCCAGCAGAAATATTCCGGCCACGCCGATTGGGCGTTCATCCGCCAGGTCAAGGAAGCCGTTTCCATTCCCGTCATCGCGAACGGCGACATCGTCAATTGCGACGATGTGCGCGAATGTCTGCGTCAATCCGGCGCCGATGGGGTGATGATTGGACGCGGGTCGTATGGCCGTCCGTGGATCATTGCTCAGGTCATGGAATATTTGCGAACCGGGATGGCGCCACCACCACCGCCGGTGGCGCAACGGCGCGACATTGCGCTCGACCACTACGCGGCGATGCTGCGCCACCACGGTGAT
Source organism: Rhodospirillaceae bacterium (assembly GCA_018660965.1). Taxonomy (GTDB): domain Bacteria; phylum Pseudomonadota; class Alphaproteobacteria; order UBA8366; genus JABJJH01. The sequence continues at coordinate 7,743 of JABJJH010000446.1, forward strand.
TGGCGCGGCGTCCGCGTCGCCAGAAAGCATATCGGGTGGTATTCCAATGGATTACCGGGCGCCGCCAAGTTCCGGGATCGCGTAAACCGGTTCGATGATCCGCATCTGGCGGTGGCCGAAATAGCGGCGTTTTTTGACGGGATTGCGGACTCCGGCGCGGAACCTGACGTCGGGTTTGCGCGCTCTCGTAAAGCGGCGTGATATGAACGGGGTTTCCAAACGATTGACGCCACGTCCCAACACTGGGCGGCAATCGTTCGACCGGGCCGCCTCCGTGACGCCGGAGGCGATTCTGTCGTCGCTGGCCGAACCGGTTTTTGTCGTCGACGCGCAAGACAACATTATCTTCGTGAACAGCGCGGCGGAACAATTTTTTCATTCCAGCGCGTCCGGACTGTCCGGTGCGAACGCGCAGGACCTTGTTCCCCATGATAGCCCGTTATTGTCCTTGATCCACAAGGTGCGCCGTTCAGACAGCAGCATGTCGCAATACGGAGTTGAAATCACGACGCCGCGTATCGGCATGCATCAGGTCGATATCGATGCGTCACCGGTTGCGGAACTCTCTGGCGCGATTGTTGCGACACTACGCAAATGCTCCATCGCGGGAAAAATTGACCGCACGCTGACCCAACGCGGCGCGGCGCGGTCCGTTTCGGCGATGGCCCGCGTTCTCGCCCATGAAATCAAGAACCCGCTGTCCGGGGTGCGCGGCGCGGCGCAACTGCTCGAACAATCCGTCGACGCCGACGATCATGAACTCACGCATTTGATTATCGAGGAAGTGGACCGCATCTGCGCGCTGGTCGATCAAATGGAAATTTTCGAGGATCGACCGCGTATTGAACGCGGTCCCGTCAACATTCACGAAGTCCTTGATCACGTCGTTAAACTGGCCCGAAACGGCTTTGGGCGCGACGTTCGCATTGTTGAGAATTACGACCCGTCCCTGCCGCCGTCCTATGGAGACCGCGATCAGATGGTTCAGGTGTTCCTAAACATCGTGAAGAACGCCGTGGAAGCAATTCCGGAAACGAGGGAGGGCGAAGTTTCCATCACCACAGCGTTTCAACATGGCGTCAGAATGGCCGCGCCGAACGGCGGCTCCATTGTTCATCTGCCGCTTGTCGTGACCGTTCAAGACAATGGCGAAGGAATGTCCGACGATCTGAAACCTCATTTGTTCGATCCGTTCATCACCACCAAGCAGGGCGGAACCGGGCTGGGCTTGGCGTTGGTGGCGAAATTGGTGGGCGATCATGGCGGCGTCATCGATTACGAATCATTGACGCAGGGCACGGCGTTTCGGGTCATGTTACCCATGTTGAAGGAGCACATCTGACGTGGCGGGCGAAACAATCTTGATCGCAGATGACGACCGGGCCATTCGAACGGTGATTAGTCAGGCTCTTGGACGTCTTGATTACGATGTGCGCACGACAGGCAACGCCGCGACCCTGTGGCGTTGGGTTTCGGAAGGCGAGGGGGATTTGGTGATTACGGATGTGGTCATGCCGGACGAAAACGGCCTCGATCTTGTCCCCCGCATTCGAAAAATTCGCCCGGAAATGCGCGTTATCGTCATGAGCGCACAAAACACGTTGCTGACGGCGGTGAAAGCGACAGAGCGCGGCGCGTTTGAGTATTTGCCGAAGCCTTTCGACCTGAAAGAGCTCGTGAATATCGTTCAACGCGCGTTGACGGAGCGCACGCGCCCGACAGAGGACAAGCCATCCTTCGAAGATGACGACACGTTGCCGTTGATTGGACGGTCCCCGGCCATGCAAGACGTCTATCGCGTCATGGCGCGGCTGATGGGCACCGATTTAACCGCGTTGATCGCCGGTGAATCGGGAACCGGCAAGGAATTGGTGGCGCGTGCGCTGCATGATTACGGCAAACGGCGCAACGGACCGTTCGTCGCGATAAACATGGCCGCGATTCCGCGCGAATTGATCGAAAGCGAATTGTTCGGCCATGAAAAAGGCGCGTTTACCGGCGCGACCATGCGTTATCAGGGCCGCTTTGAACAATCGGATGGCGGCACCTTGTTCCTGGATGAAATCGGCGATATGCCGATGGAAGCGCAAACGCGGCTGCTTCGCGTCATCCAGGAAGGTGAATACAGCCGCGTCGGCGGTCGCGCGCCAATTCGCACCAATGTTCGAATTATCGCGGCGACGCACCGGGATTTACGCCAATACGTGACGCGCGGTTTGTTTCGCGAGGATTTGTATTATCGGCTGAATGTCGTGCCGATCCGTGTGCCCCCGCTTCGCGAACGACTGGAGGATATTCCGGATCTGGTTCGTGTCTTTTTCGGGCAGGGGGAAAAGGACGGACTGCCCATAAAAGTCATTGATCCTGCCGCCATGGCGCGGATGCAGTCTTATCGCTGGCCGGGTAATGTCCGCGAACTTGAAAATCTGGTGCGCCGACTTTCCGCTGTTTATGCGCAAGAAACCATTGGCATTGAAACCATCGAGGCGGAACTCTCGGACGCTGGCCCAGCATCGGAATCCACGGATGGCGCCCCCGACGACGAAAGTTTTATCGAATCGGTGGAGCGGCATTTGGAACATTACTTCGCGGCCCACGCCGATGGCTTGCCCGCCGCCGGTTTGTACGACCGTGTTATCAAGGAAGTCGAACGCCCGTTAATCGCGCTCAGCCTAGCCGCGACACGCGGCAATCAAATTCGCGCGGCGGAACTGCTTGGTTTGAACCGAAACACTTTGCGCAAGAAAATCCGCGAGTTGGACATTCCCGTGGTGCGTGGCGTAAAGTAAGCGCCTACGCAGGCCCGGTGATGAAGTCATGGCGATGCGAGGACACAGGGGCGATGGCGCGGTGGCGCACACATCCCGTTTATTGAAATGACGACAGCGGAAACTCCCGAAACGACCGCTCCCAATTCGCAATCCGGCGACACGAAGTTCCGTCAGTGGCTTCGAAACGTCGGCGTGCGCGTCGGTGGCCGCAATATGGCGCGGTTCTTCACCATCGCACTGACCGTGGCGGCGTTATTAAGCGGAATGGCGACCTATGCAGTTCTGACGCAATCGCCGGACGCCCTGACTGCGGAAACTGGCGATAGCGGCGCCGGGCGTATTTATCTGCTGTTGAATCTCGACCTTGGATTGCTGCTTCTCCTCGCCCTCGTGATTGCGCGGCGTGTCGTTCGTATCTGGATAGAACGCCGCCGTGGCTCGGCCGGCTCCAAACTACATGTTCAACTGGTTGTTTTGTTCGGTGTAATTTCGGCGACGCCGGCCATCATCGTCGCTGTATTTTCCGTTCTGTTCTTTAATTACGGGGTCGAATCTTGGTTTAGCGAGCGGGTTCGAACATCGCTCAGTGAATCCCTTGCGGTCGCGGAAGCTTATGTAAAGGAACACAAACGCAACATAACAGCAGACGTTTTGCAGATGGCGCGGGATTTGGACAACAAGGCTTTAGCATTTCAAGCTGATCAAAAACGTCTGAATAAAATGGTCAATTTGCAGGCGCGAGTTCGCGAATTAACAGAAGCCGTTGTCTTTAACGGGGCGGGAGACGTGATCGCGCGATCCGGGCTTACCGGCGCCCTGGAATTTGAACCCGTGCCCGCCAGAGCGTTGGAGAGGGCGAGGGCCGGAGAGGTGGCGGTCCTGACCAGCCCGAGTGAGGATCGCGTGCGGGCGCTGGTTCGCCTGACGAATTTCATCGACCATTATCTGTATGTCGGGCGGTTCGTCGATCCTACTGTTATCGCCCATATGGAACGGACCAGTGGAGCCGTGAAACAATTCGAGAATTTAGAGTTGCAGCGCGGGGATTTGCAAATTCAGTTCGCCATGGTTTTTGCGGTGGTGGCGTTGTTGTTGCTGCTGGCCGCGATCTGGATTGGACTCAATGTCGCGACGCGTTTGTCCCACCCCATCGGCGTGTTGATCGCGGCGACCGAGAAAATTCGCCGGGGCGATATGTCCGCGCGGGTTCCCGAGGAAAATTTCGATGGGGACGAATTGGGCTCGTTGAGCCGGGCCTTCAACCGTATGACCAACGACCTTGAAGCCAACCGGCGAGAATTGATTGATGCGAACCTGCAGGTCGATGCGCGCCGCGTGTTCAGCGAAACCGTGCTGTCCGGCGTCTCATCGAGCGTTATCGGGCTGGATCGCATGGGTCGGATTAACTTACCGAATCGCGCCGCCTCAATACTTCTGGGGGTTGAATTGGATGGCATGGCGGGCGCGCAGCTTGACGAGGCGATACCGGAATTCGCCGGCTTGATCGACGAGGCGCGCGAATCCGGTGGCCAGCATTTGCTCGAGCAGCAGATCAATATTAAACCGGCGAACGATATTCGCACCCTTCTGGTGCGAATCGGCGTTTCCGTAATCGACGAGGACATTACGGGCTATGTGGTGACGTTCGACGATATCTCGGAATTGTTATCCGCCCAGCGCAAGGCCGCGTGGGCGGATGTCGCGCGACGGATCGCCCATGAAATCAAGAATCCTTTGACTCCGATTCAGCTTTCAGCCGAGCGCCTGAAACGAAAATACCTGAAGACAATCACGAATGATCCTGAAATATTCGAAATTTGCACGGATACGATTATTCGCCAGGTCGGAGATATCGGGCGAATGGTTGATGAATTTTCCAATTTTGCCCGAATGCCGGCGCCGATGATGAAGTGGGAAAATATAACCGATTTATGCCGGCAAGCGGTGTTTCTGCAGCGGAACGCCCACCGCGATGTCGATTACGAGACCGTCATTCCCGAACAAACGGTGTTCACGAACTGCGACGGGCGCCAAATCAGTCAGGCGGTCACGAACTTGCTGCAAAACGCCTATGACGCAATCGAAGGCGCCGGCAACCGTGAAAACCGACCAAAAGGCCGTGTTGTTTTAACCCTGGAGCGCCAGAATGACGAGATCGGCATCACCGTGGATGACAACGGTAAGGGATTGCCAATTGAAAACAGGGATTCCCTAACCGAGCCTTATGTGACATCAAGGTCAAAGGGGACCGGTCTGGGGCTGGCCATCGTCAAGAAAATCATGGAAGATCATGGTGGCCGTCTGACCTTGGACGATGGCCCCGAAGGCGGCGCGCGGATCGGCCTGATACTGTCGGCGACGACGAAAGAAGAACCGGCCTCACCCCCCGCGCCCCGTCCGGTATGAAGTAGGTTCGAAATATGGCGCACGATATACTCATTGTTGACGACGAAGACGATATCCGGCGGCAAATCGCCGGGATTTTGGAAGACGAAGGTTATGATACCCGCCAGGCGGTAAACAGCGCAGAAGCCTTCGCCGCGATCAACGCGCGCCAGCCTAATTTGGTTATTCTGGATGTCTGGCTACGCGATTCCGAGCACGACGGTTTGCAGATGCTTGAAATTATTCGGCGTGAAAACGCGACTCAACAGGTCGTGATGATCAGTGGCCACGGTACGATCGATATGGCGGTTTCGGCGACGAAAATGGGCGCCTATGATTTTATTTCAAAGCCATTCAAAACCGATGCTTTACTGCACATCGTCGCGCGGACAGTCGAAGATTCGCGATTACGCCGTGAAAACGAAGACCTGCAACAGCGCACCGGCGACGAAATCGAAGAACTTGTCGGCGTATCGCCCGCGATCAATCAATTTCGCCAGAGCATTGAAAAGGTTGCGCGCACGGACAGTCGGGTTTTAATTTCCGGG
>JABJJH010000538.1 GCA_018660965.1 Rhodospirillaceae bacterium
AAATTTTCTACTTTTATAAGCGTGACGAAACGCCGGGAGTCAATCATCGGAAATGATTTGAACACATCGCCAAAAGGCGGCGCCTTTTAACGACCGAATAAACCGGATACCGTGAAGGACCGATTGCGATTCATTCGAGGGAGAGGGCATGTTCCGCACGTTCGAGTATTGCCGGTTTCAAACGGGTCCCCGCGTATTGATGGAGAACCCGCCCGCCGTGAAGTCCATATTCCACCAACGCGCCGTGGATCATGGCGGCAAATTGTTTGGGTGTTGGCGCAGCGTGGTTGGTCTTGGTCTCGCCCGGGATGAAGGCATTGCGCTCACTGCATGGCCGGATGAAGACACGGCCCATGCGGTCGCCGCGCCAGGTGGCGCCGTAACAGGCTCGGAAAGCTGTGTCCTGGATGCAACTGTCCGACCAGTAAACGACGACCCACCAATCTACAAAGGCGTTTATGTCTTTCGCTGGTTCGATGTGGCGGCGGCGGATTGGCAAAATTTTTGCGACCTGTCGGATGCGGCTTGGCCTAACATGGAATCCGTGTTCGACGTCAATATTTGCGGTTTCTGGCGGGCTCAAGACATCGCCGCGCCGCATAGCAAGACGCTGCTGTTGACACGCTACGCCGATTTATCTGTTTGGGAAGCCTCGCGTTATTGGAACAACCCGGTCGCCGAAGCGGACCAATCCATGTCGCGGTTTCGCGAACGGGCCGAAATCGTCAGCGCCACGATCGCCTACCCGGCGCTGCCTATTTTTGACTCATAACAAAATTGGCGGCTGAAACCGCCAAGCACTTAAATCACTAAAATGGAGGAACATTCAAATGCATCTTGAGGGAAAAACAGCCATCGTCACCGGCGCCGGTCGCGGCATCGGCATGGAAATCGCGTATTTGCTGGCCAAGGAAGGGGCGATTGTCACGGTCAATGACCCCGGCGTGGGCCGCGGTGGAGAGGAGATCGGTGAAAAGCCCGCCGACGAAGTTGTCGCCCAAATCAAGGCGGACGGCGGCAAGGGCGATGCGAATTTTGATTCGGTGGCGGATTATAATGCGACGGGCCGCATGATTCAGAAGGTCGTGGACGATCACGGTAAGATCGACATCATCGTCAATTCCGCCGGTCTGTTGCGCGAACGCATGATCTGGAACATGACCGAAGAAGATTTCGATCTGGTGATCGGCGTGCATTTGAAGGGCCATTGGAACATGTGCCACCATGCGATCAAGCATATGCGCACGGCGAAGGCGGGACGCATCGTGAATTTCTCGTCGGACGCCTTCAAAGGTTCGGTCGGGCAATGTAACTACTCGGCCGCCAAGGCGGGCATTATCGGTTTGACGCGATCAATCGCCAAGGAAACCAGTCGCTACGGCATCACCGCCAACGCCATTTGCCCGGCGGCGGATACGCGCATGACCATCAACGACGCTGTTATCGCCAATCGGGCGCGCAAGCTGGAGGACGGCCTTATCACACAAGAGGAATACGACCGCGCCAGCCGTCCGCGCGGGCCTGAATATGTGGCCCCGATGGTCGGGTATCTGTGCACCGACGCGGCGCAGGACGTGAACGGGCACGTGTTCCATGTCGAGCGCAATCGCATTCACAATTATTATTTTGGCGAAGAACGCAAAGCGCTTCACAAAGGCGGCGATGGCTTGTTCACGATGGATGAACTGCTCCGCGATGTTCCCACCACCATCATGAGCGAAATTCCGCTGGTCGCCGCACCATACGAAAAGGCCAGCTAACGCTTAACGAACACACTTAAATCCGGGTGGGCGTGCGTCCACCCGGATTTCCGCAACAAACGACAGGGGTCGCATCAGGACAGCAGCAGGACAAAGGGGGCTAATGTCATGACAACAATCGAGACGAGCGAGTTAGCGGGCGCGCTGGGCGTCGAGATCAAGGGACTCGACGTGTCCCGGCCACTCGACGAATCCGAAGTCGGGGCGTTAAAGACGGCCTTTTCCGAACACAAGGTTCTCGTCATCCGCAATCAGGATCTGACTCCGGAATCGCTGTTCGCGTTTTCGAAGCTGTGGGGCGATCCCTATTATTTTCCACATATGACGGGTCTGGCGGAACAGCCCGAAGTCTTTGAAATCCACACCACGCCGCATGCCGAGCGAGTCTTTGGCAATCGCTGGCATTCGGACCAGATGTACGTGCCGAATCCGGTAAAAGTGACAATGTTGTACGCGAAGGAATTACCGCCGGTGGGCGGCGACACGATATTCTCGAACACGGAATCCGCCTATGACGGCCTATCCGACGGCATGAAATCGATGCTGTCGCGCGTGCGCATTCACTGCGACAGCGCGGATCGGTCCCGCTATGGCGGTAAATCGCGCGAGGAATGGTACGCCGCCAGCGGCATGGACGAGAAGCTGAACCAGGACGAAGCGCAGTTAATCGCCGTGCACCCGCTGATCCGCACGCATCCCGAAACGGGCCGAAAATGCATCTTCATTGGCGATCAGGCGCAGCGGTTGGATGGTATGTCCGACGTGGAAAGCCAACCGCTGATCGACTATCTGATGACCTACATTCAACGCCCCGAATTCACCTGCAGGGTTCATTGGGAACCGGATTCCCTGGTGTTGTGGGATAATCGTTGCACCTGTCATTATGCGGTCGCCGACTACGCTGGTCATACGCGTCGCATGCACCGAGTGACAATCGCGGGCGACGCGCCCTTTTAATGGGGCGAGACGCGGTGGTGTCATATGTAGACCTGTCACGACCGCTGACCACCGATGCAGAGGCGTAATCAAAGGTCGAGGGTCGGACGAGAAAAACAATGGTGCGCCCGGGAAGACTCGAACTTCCGACCCCCAGATTAGGAATCTGGTGCTCTATCCGGCTGAGCTACGGGCGCGTGCGGGGTTATATATAGCACGTGCGTGACGTTGAAAACGCCAACCCTCCGCCTTAGTCCACGAATAGATTATCAAGCGGCAGGGAGAACGTCAGCGTCAGGGTTTCCGTGCCAGGGTTGTTGTCGGACAGGGACGCGTTGGAAATGTGATGGAACGCGACGCCCAATCGCGCGCGGTCGTCAAGACGGTAGGCGAGTTCCACGCCGGAACGGAATTCCACCGTGTTGCCCAAATCCTTGCCGTCGCCATCGGCGTACAGACCAACCGCGACATTGGGCGTGAACACGACGCGCCGCCCGAAATAAACATCGAGCAATAATCCGCCATAGGCGTATGCGGCCGCATCCGTGGTCGCCATCACCCCGGCGAACGGCTTCACGTACCATTCATCCCAGCTTGAGCGGTATTCGAGATTGAACTGCCCGGCGGTGCGGTCGTCGTTCACGTCGTAGCCGCCGGCGTGAAAGGTGATGAACGCCGGATCGTCGGCCGCCAGCGCGGGCCGAACCAGCGTCAAAGCCAACGCCGCGATGGCGCCTGTCATGAATAATCGCGTGATCATATGGCCTTCCCCAAATCGCCAACCCCCAACCGTCAGCTTCAACCCGGGGGCATCATACGCCGCCATGCGCCTGGCGCAATAGGGTGTATTTTACGTCTTGAAGCGCTCCATGGCGTCGACCAGGGCCCTGCGAATCCCCGGCTCCATCGCCGAATGCCCGGCGTCGGGAACAATTGTATAGCGCGCGGCTGGCCACGCCGCCGCCAGCGCGTCCGCCGATTCCAGCGGGCACACCATGTCGTAACGCCCCTGCACGATCACGCCAGGAATATTCTTGAGGCTGTCGGCTTTGGCGAGCAATTGACCCTCATCCATAAAGGAGGCGTTCATGAAATAATGCGCTTCAATCCTGGCCAGACCCAACGCTTTGTCTGGCGCGGCGAAGGCCGCGACGGAATCTGGGCTCGGCAGCAAGGTGGAGCAGGCGCCTTCGTACTGGCTCCAGACTTTCGCCGCCGCCATATGAACCCGGGGGTCAGGATCGACCAACCGGCGATGATAATGGGTCAACAGATCGCCGCGCTCCGCCTCTGGCAGAAACTGTTGAAACTTGCGCCAGATTTCAGGAAACACACGGCGCATGCCGGTCATGAACCAGTCGACTTCCCGCGCCCGACACAGGAATATTCCGCGCAAGATCAGGCCTCGGCACCGATCCGCGTGCGCCTGCGCATAGGCCAGCGCGAGGCTGGCGCCCCAGGACCCGCCGAACACGAACCACGTCTCGATCTCCAGATATCTCCGCAGGGCCTCGATATCGGAGACCAGATGCCCCGTGGTGTTGGTTTCCAGCGACCCCAGCGGCTTGGATCGGCCTGCGCCGCGCTGATCGAAGATAATGATGCGGTAATAAGACGGGTCGAAAAATCGCCGATGACCCGCCGTGGCGCCCGCGCCGGGTCCACCGTGAAGAAAGACCACGGGAACGCCATTCGGATTACCCGATTCCTCCCAATACAGAACATGCGGCGGATCGACCGCCAACGTCCCTTGCCGGTAGGGCTTGATGTCCGGATACAGATCGCGGCGGTTCATACGCATAACCCTGGCCGTCGCGGCGCGCGGCGTGCGAAATTACCAATACCATTGAAACAGCAAGTGTCCGAAATCGCGATGCGCGTCATACTTTTCGTCTTCCTTCTGTTAGGCTCCATGCTGGCCGGGTCCGTCCTGATCCTTCCCGCATCGGCCGCCTCGACCTTGCCGGGCCTGACCGGGGCCGAATGGGCGATCGCTGTTTCCGTTGTCGATGGCGACACGCTTGTGCTGGACGACGGTCGGCAGGTTCGGCTGGTCGGCATCCAGGCGCCCAAATTGCCCCTTGGCCGCCGGAACTTCAAGACATGGCCGCTCGCCGACGACGCGAAATCGGTTCTGGAGCGACTGTCGCTGGGGAAACGGCTGAAATTATCCTATGGCGGCGAACGCATCGACCGTTATGGCCGTGCGCTCGCCCATTTGCACGACGCGGCGGGTGTGTGGATACAAGGCGCGCTGCTGCAACAGGGCATGGCGCGGGTGTACAGTTTCGCCGATAACCGGGCGGTGGTTGCCGAAATGCTGGCGCGCGAACGAGCTGCGCGTCATGAACGTCTGGGCATTTGGGACCACCGGTTCTACGCGATCCGCACGCCGCAATCGGTGCGCCGCGACATTGGTAGTTTTCAGGTGGTGGAGGGCCGCGTCGCCAAGGTCGCGGCGGTGCGCAAAAACACCTACCTTAATTTCGGCGCAAACTGGCGCGAAGATTTCACGGTTACCCTGACGGGTCGGGCGCGACGGTTGTTTCTGAAGGCTGGGCTTGATCCCGGGACTCTGGAAGGAAAACTTGTGCGCGTGCGTGGATGGGTCAAATCCCGCAATGGCCCCATGATCAACGCCAGTCATCCCGAACAAATCGAGGTGTTGGTGGAATGATCCATCCACACCATGTCAGGATATTCCGATGCGTTTAAACAGGAGGTCGAATTGTCCCTGAGCAGGCGTCATTTTTGCGGGTTAATCGCGTCCACGGGCGCCTTGGGGTTTTGCGGCGGATGCGCGGTGAACCCGGCGACGGGAAAGGAAGACTTGATCCTGGTCGGCGCGGGCGACGAAAAGGCGATAGGCTTGCGGGAACATCCCAAGATACTGGCCCAGTTCGGCGGCGTGTATGACGATCCTTCGGTCACGGGCTATGTCGCCAGCATCGGCGGGCGGCTGGCGGCGGCGACGGAAACGCCGGGACTTGGCTTCACGTTCACCTTGTTGAACAGTCCGGTGGTTAACGCATTCGCCCTGCCGGGCGGTTATGTCTACATCACGCGCGGCCTGATGGCGCTGGCCCAGAACGAGGCGGAACTGGCCGGTGTTTTGGGTCATGAAATCGGCCATGTCAGCGCCCGGCATTCAGCGCAACGAATGAGCCAGACAATGCTGGCCCAGTTGGGGGTTGGGCTGTTGGGCGCCATCGTCGGCGGTCAAAGTTCCCAACTGGCGGGGGGCGTCGCCGGACTTTATCTCAAAAGCTATTCGCGCGATCAGGAATTCGAAGCGGACATGCTGGGCGTTCGTTATATGAACCGGGCCGGATATGATGCGCGCGCCATGGCGTCGTTCCTGCGCGGGTTGCGGGCCAATTCCAGACTGGACGCCAAGATCGAAGGGCGCCCGCCTGGCGACATTGACGCCTTCGACATCGGCGCGACCCATCCCCGAACCATTGAACGCGTCCAGCGCGCCGTCGCCAACAGCGGCAAGGGACGCGCTGGCGGCAAGCGTCAGGGCCGGGACGATTATTTAAACACGCTGGACGGTATGATTTTTGGCGACGGGCCGGACCAAGGTTATGTTCTGGGTCAACGTTTCGCGCATCCCAAGCTGCGGTTTGAATTCACGGTTCCCCCGGGGTTCGCGCTACGCAACAAATTGGACCGATTAACGGCGGCGTCGCGAAAGAAGGGCGCGACGATAGTGTTCGACGCCGCCCCGAAACCGTTCCAGGGCTCAATGGCGGCGTATTTATCCAATGTTTGGGCGCGCGGCGCGCGGGTGCAGCAATTGGAGCGGATCACGGTTAATGGAATGCCTGCGGCGACGGGTTGGGTGCGCGGCAGCGGCCCCAAAGGCCCGCTTGCGTTCCGGTTGATTGCTATTCGCTTCAATGCGCGGGCGATTTACCGGTTTCTGTTCGCCGCGCCACCGTCGGTCATGCCATCGCTGTCCACGGCTTTTCAGCGCACAACCTACAGCTTCCGGCGCTTGACGCCCGCCCAGGTCGAGGATTTGAAGCCAAGGACGCTCGCCATTGTAGAGGCCGATTCCGGCGATAGTTCGGAGCGCCTTGTCCAACGGATGGCGTTCGATGCCTATCGCCGCGAACGGTTCAATGTCCTGAATGGTCTGGAGGGGTCGACGCCGCCAAAGTCCGGCAGCCGGTTAAAGCTGGTGGTTAGGTCAGGGTAGACGCGGTTAGGCGTCGACCAACAGTTCGGACACCGTGGTGAATTTGTGGGCCAGCAGATCGTGAATTTTGCCTAGGGCGCGATTTTCCAATTGCCGGACGCGTTCCTTGCTGACGCCAAGCCGCCGCCCAAGTTCTTCCAACGTATCGCCGTCGTCGCGAAGCCGTCGCCGCTTGATGATGAGCTGTTCACGGGGGCTGAGCGTGCCAAGCGCTTCGTGCAGCCAACGGGACCGCGTTTCCATGGTTTTGACCGTGACGGTGCTCGATTCGGGGGTTGGACGCATGTCGGGCAGGAATTCCTGCCAATCGCCGCCGCCTTCTTCCGAGATTGGCGCGTTCAGCGACTTGTCGCTCGCCACCAGACGGTTCTCCATGGATTCGACATCCCGGAGCGGCACCTTCAATTGATCCGCGATGTAACGTCGATTGGTGTCCGTCATTTGCGTCGAGGATGGCTTTTCTATTTTCGCCCGCAGACGTCGCAAATTGAAGAACAGTGATTTTTGCGCCGCCGTGGTCCCTGTGCGGACAATCGACCAGTTACGCAAGATGTAGTCCTGCATCGCGGATCGAATCCACCATGTGGCGTAGGTGGAGAAACGAACGTCGCGTTCGGGGTCGAAACGGGCGGCGGCCTGCATCAACCCGATATTGCCTTCCTGCACGAGATCCCCGACTGGCAAACCGTAATTTCGAAATTTTGATGCGGCGCTAACGACCAGACGGGCGTAGGACTGAACCAATTGGTGCAGGGCGTCTTCATCAGCTTCGTCGCGCCAACGGCGCGCCAGATCAAATTCGGTGTCCCGCTCCAGCATGGGCGCGCGCATCACCGCCTTGAAATACCGCAGATTCGCTTTCTGCGTATGGGGATCATCAATATGCGCCATCGCCCTTGAACCTTCCCTGTTTACGGGTCGGCGGTCCCGACCAGTAACCAATTAACATAGTAGGTTATATCATTAGAGCGAGCGCTTGTGAACTAAAAAGGACCGAACTGGTCTTGTTTAAAATTGTTTGTTTTTCAATATGTTATTGAGAATTCGAATTCATCCATTGAAAATTTATGACCAAAATAATTGCCAAATGTTAACCCGAAGGAACATGGACTTACGGCGATGACGCTACTTTATACGTCGCGGCGATCGAGAATTTCACCACTTGGCGACAGACAAGCAGCCGCGCCGCGTCGCCATGCGTCGCGCCGTGGAAAACGGTGAATCTGCTTGTTTTCGGAATCTTGGCCGCACCGCGCCTAGTGGGGCGACCATGATGTAAGCCGCCCTATCGATACGCCGGCTTTTGGTCAGGCCGCCTGCAGAACAGTTTCCAGTTGCTCCACCGCAGTGTCTTCGTCGATTTTTTCGACGGCGGCGAATTCGCGCATCAAACGGTCGAACGCAGCCTGATAGATCTGCCGTTCGCTGTACGATTGGTCCGGCTGTCCGGCGTTACGATGCAAATCGCGGACAACCTCGGCAATTGAAATCGGATCGCCGGAATTTATTTTCGCTTCATATTCCTGCGCCCGACGGCTCCACATGGTGCGCCGCGCCCGGCTACGACCTTTTAACGTCTTGATCGCACTGTCCATTTCGTCCTTCGTCGAAAGGCGACGCAACCCGGAGGTTTCCGCTTTCGTTTTCGGCACCCGCAATGTCATGCGGTCCTTTTCGAAGTCGATGACAATCAATTCCAAGCTGTGCCCGGCAATTTCCTGGTCTTCGAACCCTTTGATCAACCCAACGCCGTGCGCGGGATAAACGACATGATCACCTTTGTTAAACTTAGACGTTTGTTTTTTAATTCCGCTCATTCGTCCCGCATACCTTCACATTATGTCAACAAAATGCCGCGCCCACCCAATGCGGGCGCTCAAAGCCATTTCACGTTGATGGAATCACCGCCACGACGGGGCCCAGCCCCGTAACCAGCGGTATGTCAGACAAAATTTAACCTTATTACGCCTCGATACTTGCGGTAAGCATACCACAAAAATACCCTAAAACCCAGACTTTCCCGTAATTTTCTTGAACCAAGCGCGACATGCTCGACCTAATCGTTGAATCATGCGCACTCCACCATCGCGCGCAAGCGTTGCAACGCACCGTCATCCACCCCCAGCGCGGCCAGGTGGGACAGTGTGTTGGCGAGATACGCGGTGTTGGCGCCGCCGACGCCGACGCCCTGGCGGATCAACCGTGATTTTTCCGTCATCGATAACCGTCCCGCATATTGTTTGTGCCAACGGTTGGCGACGAAGGTGCGGGATTGAACCTGCCGATCCGCCACCCGAACCTGAACGATGCGTGGTTCATAGACGTTGTAAATCATCTCCCGCGCCCAAAGATAATCCAGGATCGCCGACGCGGACTCCCGGTGAAGCCGATACGCCGCACCCCGGCAAGACCCGCCACGATCCAGCCCAAGCACAAGACCGGGCCGCTCGGCGGTCCCACGATAATATTCCGAATACACGCAAAACGACCGATGATACCCATGCAATAAGGCCGGGCGCCGCTCTTCGTATTCAAACCCCGGATCCCAAAGCAACGACCCATATCCGAACACCCAGACCTCGCCGTCGCCAATCGCGTGCAACCGGTCGCGGAGCGCCTGGAGGCGCGTCGCCTCATTCGTCGCGTCGTTCGACGATGGCGCGCAAGGATTGGATCGAGGGTTCGTGTTCACGTCGGACACCCCTGACGGTTCGCTTTGCCTGAAGGAACGGACCGCCTTATAAGGAAACGATATAAGGAACACCATGACTTTTCGCAGCGCACTACGCACAACCATCATTGTTTTCATGATCGTTTCGGCGGGGTATGGGGCCTATTGGGTTTACGCCAGAACCGTCGCCGAGCGCATTGTGCTGGAATGGATTGAGGCGCGGCGCCACGACGGTTACCGCATCGAGCACGCGCCGATTGACATGGATGGATTTCCCTTTTTGGTGCGCGCGACGTTGGACATTCCGTTGGTTGCGCCATTGGCCGCCTCGGGGAAATCTGCGGAATGGATATGGCAAGGCGGTCGCTTAACGGTGGAATCGCAACCCTGGCGGTTGGACCAAATTCGCGTCGAGGCGTTTGGCGGGCAAACCGTAACCATGAAAGTTGCGGGGCGTGAGGGTCGGCAAATTCACCACTATGTTGGCGAGACGGTCGGTGTGCTGCATTTGACGAGGGGTCAGCCGCAACGAGTGGCGATCACCGCGCGAAAATTTCAATGGCGAGGACCCGACGAAGCGACGCTTTTATCGGGGCGGGATTTGTCGATATGGGCGGTTGCGCCGGACACCCCGCCGAAATCTCACCGTGACCCATTGGTGTCGATCTCTATCAGTGGCGCGGACCTTGTCATGCCGCCTGATCGCGCGGCGCCGTTTGGCCCCAAACTGGAAAAATTGATCGGCGTAACGCGGGTGCTGGGCCGCGTTCGGCTCGGCGACCCCAACGCCGCAATTGAAGCCTGGCGGCGCGATGGCGGCGCCGTCAATATCGACGACCTGCAAATTGTGTGGGGCCCGCTTGACCTGAAAGCGTCGGGAACTCTCGCCCTGGACGAACAGACACGACCGCTGGGAGCGTTTAGCGCCGACATTCGGGGTTTTACCCATGTCGTGGATTCTCTGGTGGCGGGCGGGATCATCGAAAATGGCGCCGCCGCGATGGCTAAAATAGGCCTCGGCCTTCTGGCCAAACCCGCCAAGGACGGCGGCCCACCGATTTTATCAATTCCCCTGACAGCGCAGAATGGACGGCTTTACGCCGGTCCCATCAAGATTCTGGATCTTCCGACGCTTCGGATTCCTGCTCGGTCGCCTTGAAGGTTCCAGCCTGACGCATTTCGATAACGCCGCGCCGAATCCCGCGCGTGCGTTCGAACATATCATGCAGCGCATCGCCTTCACCCCAACGGATCGCCCGTTGCAAGGCCGTTAAATCCTCGGTGAAACGACCCAGAATTTCCAGCACCGCTTCGCGGTTGTTCAGGAAAATGTCGCGCCACATAACCGGGTCGGACGCCGCGATCCGCGTAAAGTCGCGAAACCCGCCTGCGGAGAATTTGATGACCTCGCTGGTCAGTACGTCTTCCTTGTTCGCCGCGGCTTCCTTGCCGATATGATCCTCGAGATCGCTGGCGGTCCCGACGATGGTGTAGGCGAGCAGATGCGGTAAATGGGATGTAATCGCCAAAACCCGGTCATGGTGCTTGGGGTCCATGATCTCCACGTCGCTGCCGACGCTTCGCCACAGTTCGGCTACGGCGTCAACCGCGTCCTCGTTGGCGCCCGGCGGCGGCGTCAAAATGCAAT
>JABJJH010000314.1 GCA_018660965.1 Rhodospirillaceae bacterium
AGAAAAAAATACAATAAAAACAATTGCTTATTAATTTATGGAAAATTAGTCTTGCGCATTCATTACAGGAGCGTTCCGATCAGGAACCGAAATGTCGGGGTAGAGCCATTTTGCGTCAAGCACTCAAGAATGCATTAAGCGATTCGATGCGCGCCAAGGACAAGAACGCCGTGGCGACGCTGCGGCTGATTTTGGCGGCGTTGAAGGACCGGGATATCGCGGCGCGGTCGAAAAGCGAGACAGAGGCGCTGGGCGACGGCGAAATCGTTTCGATGCTGCAAACCATGGTCAAGCAACGGCGCGAAAGCATTGAGATGTACGTCAAGGGCGACCGGCCGGAGTTGGCGGATAAGGAAGCCGAGGAAATAAAGGTCATTGAACGGTTCTTGCCGAGCCAGTTGTCCGATGACGACGTTGAAACGGCGGTCGCGTCGGTTGTCGCCGACCTGGACGCGCAAAGCTTGAAGGACATGGGGCGGGTCATGGGCGAGCTGCGCCAGCGTCACGCCGGTCAAATGGATTTCGCCAAGGCCGGGTCGATCGCGAAGAAGGCCCTGTCCTAAAAAAACCGGTTTCCTGGATCGGTTGTTTTTTGGAGCCCGCGAATGGGCGCTTTGGATTCGTGGTTCGAATGCGCTATAATACATCTATACATTTTTGCGCAGTCATCCGTCGCCGGTCCCGCTTTGGTCCACGATGTTGCGTGCGAAACATTCCCGCCAGTAACGCCGCGAGCTTATGTCCTTTCCTCCACGGTTCCTAGACGATATCCGGGCGCGCGCCAGTCTCGCCGATGTGATTTCGAAACGGGTGAAACTGACCCGGAAGGGCCGGGAGCACGTGGGTCTGTGTCCTTTTCACAATGAAAAATCACCGTCCTTCACAGTGAACGAGGACAAGGGTTTTTATCACTGCTTCGGTTGCGGCGCGCATGGCGACGTCATTTCTTTCGTCATGAATACGCAAGGATCGACGTTCCCCGAAGCCGTGGAGCGTCTGGCCGCCGAGGCGGGTCTGGAAGTGCCCGTCGAATCGCCGGAAGAACGGGAGCGGTCTAAATTGCGGGCCGGCCTTCATGACGTCATGGAGATGGCTTGTCGGTGGTATCAACAGCGTTTGCATGATGCTTCTGGACGCGATGCGCTGGACTATCTGCGCGGGCGCAGCCTCGACGATAAGACGATTTCGCGCTTTCGCTTGGGATATGCGCCCGGTTCCGCCTCTGGAGGGGACTCCCTGGAGGCGGCGTTACGCGCGCAGGGCGTCACGCCGGAACAATTGCTGGAGGCGGGCTTGATGCGTCGTCCCGACGACGGGCGGGCACCCTACCCGTTTTTCCGCGACCGGGTGATGTTTCCGATCGCCGACCGGCGTGGCCGCGTCATCGCGTTTGGCGGTCGCGTTATGGGGGAGGCCAAGGCCGCGAAATACCTGAACTCTCCGGACACCCCGCTCTTCGACAAGGGCCGGACCCTGTATAATGCCGCCGCCGCTCGCGAAGCGCTGCAGGAACATAAAGGCGAATCGGGTGGCGATTTGGTGGTCGTGGAAGGTTATATGGACGTCATCGCCCTTTCCCGCGCGGGTATGAACGCGGCCGTCGCGCCGCTTGGAACGGCGATGACCGAGGATCATCTGGGCGAATTATGGCGCCTGACGCCGGAACCGGTTCTGTGCTTCGATGGTGATACGGCGGGACAGCGCGCCGCCGGACGCGCTGCCGAGCGCGCGCTGCCGGTGTTGCGCCCGGGCAAGTCGCTGCGCTTCGCGGTGCTGCCCACGGGCGAGGACCCGGATAGCTTGATCGCCACGGAAGGCCCGGCGGCGATGCGACGGATTATCGAATCGGCGCGGCCCTTGTCCGATTTGTTGTGGGACATGGAAGCGCACGCCAGACCGGTTGATACGCCCGAGCGGCGCGCGGATCTGGAGGCGCGATTGAACGGAAGGGTGCGTGAGATCGCTGATGAATCGGTCCAGGGCCATTACCGCACCATGTTCAAGGACCGGCTGTGGGCGGCGTTTCGGGGGCGTGGCGGCTCGAGGCAAAACAATCAGCGCGGGTCCGGTGGGCGGGGGCCTGAGAGAGGAGCCAACGGCGGCGGCGCGGTTGGAAATCCGGGCGCCCATGTTTTGGCGCGCACCGCGCCCTTGCGCGCGAATCGGCGGCGACAGCAGGCAATACTTGCAACATTGATAAATCAACCCGTTTTGCGTGATGAAATCGATGAGGTTTTGGCGGGCTTCGAATTTGACCCGGACCTTGACAATTTGCGCCAGCAACTCCAAAACCTGTTTTCCAACGATTGGGGCCTTGATGTTGCATCCATTAAGGCCCATCTCGAGATTGGTGATAGTGCGCGTGTACTTGAGGGCGTTCTGAGCAGTCAGGTATATCAGCTAGCGCCATTTGCGCGACCGGACGCGTTGCTGGACGACGCGCGCCGGGTTATTGCGGAGATTTTTGGCCGCTCGGTGTTCGAGCGGCAGAAGGAAGAGTTGCGGGATCTGGGCCGGTCGACGACCGACGAGGCCAAGGTGTTCGCGGCGGGACGCGAAGCGGTGGAAAATGACCGCCGCCTTGCCGATATCGACGATTAGGCGTGTCGAAAGCCGGTAATGTCCGGTCAAGCATTGGCGTTTATTGGGCGCCACGTGGAAAATCAGAGCGGGGACGCAACTGTATGGCTACGAAAGCAGCGACGGCGGAAGTTGGAACCCAGGATCAAGAAGGCGCGCCCGATGGGCCGCTGATGGATGGCATGGCGCAGGACGTCAAGAAATTGCTCGCCAAGGGCAAGGAGCGCGGCTATCTGACAATTGACGAGCTGAACGGCATCCTGCCTCAGGATCAGGTTTCCTCGGAACAAATCGAAGACACGATGACGATGCTCTCCGAAATGGGCATTAACGTCATCGATGGCGAAGAATCGGACGATGCGCCGGAAAAAGCCCCCGAAGAGGCGGAAGAAGAGGCCAAGCCCGCCGGCAACCTGAACGATGACGAAATCGGTCGGACCGATGATCCGGTCCGCATGTATTTGCGTGAAATGGGCAGCGTCGAATTGCTGTCTCGCGAAGGCGAAATCGCCATCGCAAAGCGGATTGAGGCTGGCCGTGAAAAGATGATCGGCTCGCTATGCGAAAGTCCGCTGACGATGCAGGCCATCACCATGTGGCACGACCAACTCGTCGATGGCAAAATGCTGTTGCGCGATATCATCGATCTGGACGCGACGTATGGCGGTGGACCGGACGCGGTGAAGCCTGTCGTGGCGCCCGCCGCCGAGGACGATAAAGACGAAGAAGACGAAGACGACGAGGAAACCAAAGATAGCTCCGAAAACGCCGAGGATTCGGACGACGATGACGATGATGATGAAGACGAAGAGGCTTCGTTGTCGCTGGCGGCGATGGAATTGCTGCTGAAGGACGAGGTCCTTGAGAAGTTTGAATTGATTTCCTCGACCTACATGAAATTACACAAAGCCCAGGAACGCCGCATTATCGCGCAGCAAAAGGGCGAGGACGTTTCCAAGTCCACCGAGCGGACCTATGAAAAACACCGCCAGGATCTGTTGACGAGCATGGAATCGGTGCGGTTGAACAACGCCCGCATCGAACAATTGGTCCATCAACTGTACGCGTTCAGCAAGAAATTGACCGGTGTCGAAGGCCGTTTGATGCGGCTGGCGACGGGGTGCAAGGTTGACCGGGAAGATTTCCTGAAGCGCTATTTTGGTCACGAACTGGACCCGCATTGGCTGAATGCCGTCGCGCGGGTCAAGGCCAAGGGCTGGAAGGAATTCGCGAAAAA
>JABJJH010000395.1 GCA_018660965.1 Rhodospirillaceae bacterium
GTTCATGCGCCCGAACCATCGCGGCGCGGCAGGCGGGCATGTCGAAATCAACCGGGTCCAGCACCTCGATGGGCAGCGGATTGTCCCGCAGCGCCACCGCAACCCGATCCAGTTCGGCAAGACAGGCGCCGTCCAGCGCGATACGCCCATCGTCCGCCAACAACGTTTCCGCCGCCCAGGTCATTGGGCTGGAAAATGGGTGTTCCCGCATCGTCGCCATAATCAGTCTCCCGTGGTTCATCCGCTGTAATTCGTCCATCGGGCTCAGGGTATCGGGTGAAATGATAACCCGGCAGACCCTTTTCGGTATGCACTGGTTAGCATGAGTATGCATTTATCCAAATCGGCGGTCCTGACCCCGTTAAAGTTCATATAGGCATATAATCTTATATTTCCCAATTTCAAGAGGGCAGCCGCAGTTTATCGCTGTACGCGCTCACCACGCCGTCGAGGTCCGGCAGGGGGGACATGACGTCGATGGGGCGCACGCCGAACAGCGCCGGGCTGTGCGGCAAATCGGGTTCCTTGCCGTCCGCCAAATCCTTCGCAAGTTGCAGCAGGATGCGCCGCGCCGCGATGACGGCCACGTCCGACGTGCCGAGATATTCGTTTTCCCGGTCGACGATGGGGCCCATGCTTTCGACAATCGCCCGGTCCTGATTGTTGACGCCGGGCATGCCGGTGGCGCTGCCCCGGCGCTGGGCGTCGCGGTCCATCATGAATTCGTTCGACTTGTTGGTTTCGGGAATGAATGTGCCGGGCAGCGTGCGCGGCGCCGCGCCCAGCCCGGTTTCCAGAAAATCGATATCCTTCTGCGTCATCGGCGCATCGGGGTTGAACGAGGTGCCGAAAACGAAGGTGTGTTCGTCGTCCACGGGAATGTAGGCCCGCGAGGAGATGGGAAATTGCGGCTGCGGGATGATCGAATTGCTCGGCAACACCCATTGCGTGACGCGCCAGTTGAAGTCGCCGCTGTTTAACGCGCCTCCCTGCATGTCGCGTTGCGAGCTGTAATAATAGCCGTAGTCGGTGTCGCGAACGTCCAGGCGCGGCATCCCGTCCTGCTGCCAGTTGTCATGCGCTTCGGCCAGACCGGGCGACAGGGTCGAGGTGTCGGCGAGCCGGTGCAGGAACGTCGTGTGGCAGGTGTCGAGTTCGCCTTCCAGCCCCTGCATGTAATTCGCGTTGTAGAGCCATTTCTTCTGCCAGCGATGCGTTGGCGGCAGCATCGCCCATTCGAATTCAGGCAAGGGCGGCTTGCGGTCCGCGGGGCCCATATAGACCCAGATATAGCCGCCCCATTCCGCCGCCGCATAAGCCTTGGCCCGGACCTTGTGCTTGAAGTCGCTGTCGGGCCGTTCGTTCGGCATGTCCACGCACGCGCCGTCCACGTCGAATTTCCAGCCGTGATACACACAGCGCAACCCGCAGCCTTCGTTCAACCCATAGAACAGGGACGCGCGGCGATGCGGGCAGCGTTCCTCCAACACCCCGATGCGCCCGTCGCTATCGCGAAACGCGACCAAATCCTCGCCCAGCAGGCGCAACCGAACCGGATCGCAATCCGGCCCCGGCAACTCACCGGGAACCATGGCGGGAATCCAGAACCGACGAAACAGCTCCCCCATCGGCGTGCCCGGCCCGACCCGGCACAGCAATTCATTGTCTTCCGGTTTCAGCATGGTTGGTCCTCCCCCGCTGCGCGCTCCGTACTGGTCGTATTATGGAGAAGGATCAGCGGGATCGCCATAACGAGCGTATTGGCGCGCAGCGGGCCCCCTGCCGAGGGGCGCCTGAGTTAGCATGTAGGAGCCCCGCCACAGGTCAGCACTGAATCATAAAATCCGAATATTATCTTAAATTTATTGTTTCCGAGGTGCCGGGAATTATTTTGAAATTATTAGCCAAATGAACTGTAGTCAAAATTTCATTTTACTGCGTAATTTCCGTAATATTCGCCATTCATTGATTAACACTCTCTTTCGGTGCATAACTGCATAATGTCTGAATCTTTCGAATTTCAAATCCCCCGACATGATAAGCAACAGCTTTCCCTCTTTATACCAACGGGGGAAGTTCTCTTCGTTTTAGGTGCTAATGGCACAGGAAAATCGAACTTATTACACCGGCTCTATAACGAAAAATTTGGCAAAGCTCGGCGAATATCCGCACACCGACAGACATGGTTTTCGGAAAATTCGATCACCCTTTCGCCACAACAGAAACGGCAAACAGAAACGAATATTCAAGCCCAAGACAGACAACCAAATTCACGCTATATGGATCCGCAGTCAGCACAACGACCGAGCATCGCCATTTTTGATCTCATCGATGCACAAAATGTCAGGTCGAGGGCCATTTCCGAAGCAGTGGATGATCGCAATTTGGACCTTTCAAACCTGATCTCTACAAAGGAAGCTTCAAGAGATGTAGTAACCGAATTATTGCAGCTCTCTAAAAAAAAGGCACCGATAGCCGTAATCAATGATCTTCTGAAACTCTCAGGTTTACCTATAGTTATTTCCGTTCGTCAAAATGAAGAAGTTCTTGCGACAAAACCTGGCAGTGAACCATATAGCATAGCTGAATTGTCAGACGGTGAGCGAAACGCAATCCTAATTGCAGCTGACGTACTCACGGTTAAACCGGGTACCCTGATCCTAATCGATGAACCAGAGCGTCATCTTCACCGATCGATAATTTCTCCTCTCTTGACTCAACTATTTGCCGAACGGTCTGACTGTGCCTTTGTAGTTTCTACCCATGAGGTGATGCTACCGCTTGATAACCCCAACTCAGAGACACTGTTGATTCGCGGCTGTACATATGAAAACAAAGTTGTCTGCGATTGGGACGCTGACCTAATCCCAGCAACTACGGAGATTGATGAAAAACTCAAGAGGGATATTTTAGGTGCCCGCCGCAAAATTCTTTTCGTCGAAGGCACTGAGAGTAGTCGAGATAAGCCACTCTATAGTCTCTTATTCCCGAACACATCGGTATTGCCCAAAGGAAGTTGCAAAAATGTAGAACAAACTGTCTCAAGCATCCGAGAATCAGATAATCTTCATTGGATACATGCATTTGGAATCATCGATAATGACGGACGAAGCGACGATGAAATCGAGCGATTAAAGGATCAGGGGATCTATGCACTGTCTGTGTTCTCGGTTGAGTCGATTTACTACCACCCGCAAATACAGCGAGCTGCAACGGAGCTACTCGCCAAAGCGACAGGCGAAAATCCATTAGCACGGATAGAACAAGCTACAGCCGCTGCAATAAAACGAATTACCGAACGCACTGATTATTTGAGTAAACGTGCAGCCGAAAGAATTTTACGCGAACAGTTATACAAACACATACCCGGTAAGGCAGAAATTGATGCAGGAGATACGATAAACATCTCTTTGGATGTTCAGGGAGCAATTGCAGCAGAACGGGCTGTGCTTGAGAAAGCTATTCTAGAAAGAAACCTCCCCTTACTAATCTCACGCTATCCAGTGCGCGAAACCGGGGCATTGAAGCCAATAGCGACCAACCTTGGTTTTCAAAATGAAGAACAGTACGAGAAAACTGTTCGGAACCTTCTAGCAGAGGATGATAAAACCCTTCGGTTGGTCAGGTCATTTTTTGGAACCTTGTCGGACGCAATAATTGACATAGTTGCGGATGCTCGGGTCGATTCTGAGCAAACGGGCGTATAACAAACTATCCCCATGCGTAATCTCCACAGGCACAATCAAAGCTGGATACTCGGATCAAGCCCGAGCAAACGGGGCGCATAACAAACCGTCCCCATTACCGTTTGCTCGGACTTGATCCGAGTATCCAGGGCAACGCGCACGTCACAGAAATATAAATAAATCCCCCCCGCCAACCGCCTCCCTACGGGCCTTTCGCCTTTTGCCGTTCGATCCATGCGATGTGCCCTTTGAGCGCGACAATCGCCGTGCGCACCAGCGGCGGCGGGTCGTCGCGGTACAGGTCTTTCAGGGTCGCCAGGGCGGCGTGCAAGCGGTTAATTTCATGGTGATGGTGCGATAGTCGAAAGCGGGGCTTTGGCTTGAAGTCAACCATGGGCCGCCCTTTCCCGGAGGATGACGCCGCCACAAGGCAGGGCGCCGTCAGGCCCGCGATAACGCCCTGTCCGGGCGCGCAGGGCCTCATGAAGGTTGCTGTTGAAGGTGTAAAACATATCGTTTGCCTTTCGGTAGCCCCGCTGCCGTGGCTTCCGCCTTAGGCCGGTGGCTTTGCGTCACACCGTTTCCGGTGATTTGCCGTTTCGAGGACGTTGGGTTGTTGTTTTTTTTGGGCCTGTCTCGGGCCTGTGTCGGACTTTTCGAGCGGCGCCCCGACAAAAGAAACATGTCCCGATTCGCCCTGCGTCAAAGTGACGGTCGTCACAGTAAAGCCCGATACGATCAAAAAGGACGGGTCGTTTCGAAAGGGCCGCCGCATGTCTTCAATCGAACGCCCAATACACTGCTATTTAGTGGCGATTTTAAGGCGATGTGGCGGCGATCTGGTGGCATTCTGGCCATTCCCTTGATATTTCCCTGTAACACCGCGACGCCTTCGCCCATGCTGGCGCCATCGACGAAATTTATACGGACCCAATTCCCATGATTATCGGCCTGACCGGCGGCATTGCGTCGGGAAAATCCACCGCCGCCACATATCTGAAATCGAAAGGCGCGTCGGTGCTGGACGGCGATGTGTTGGGGCACCGCGCCTATGAACCGCACACCCAGGCCTATCGCGAAGTCGTCGCGGCGTTCGGCCCGGAGGTTGTGGCCGCCGACGGCGCCATCGACCGCAAGGTGCTGGGCGGCAAGGTGTTCGGCAATCCCGACGCGCTCGACCGTTTGACCGGAATCCTGTGGCCGGAAATCCGCCGCATGGCGGAAGCGGAAATCGCCGCCCTGCTGACCGAGGACCCGGCTCGGCCCGTGGTGCTGGAAGCCGCCGTGCTGTTCGAAGCGGGGTGGGAAGATGCGGTGGACGAAGTATGGGTCGCCATCGTCGATATTGAGGCCGCCGTGGCGCGCGCCATGGAACGCGACGGCGCCGACGAGACCGCGATCCGCAACCGCATCGCGTCGCAGCTATCGAACGAGGAACGACGGCGCCGCGCCGACATCGTCATCGACAACAACGGCGACGAGGCCATGCTGCGCCAACAACTGGACGCGCAATGGGCGCGAATCTCCCCGGCGTCATGACCGACGCCATTCAGGACTTCGCGGCCTTCGTCGTCGACACTGACTTCGACCACATACCGGAGGCCGCGCGGGCGGCGGCGCGAATTTTCATTCTGGATAGTCTGGGGGTGGGGCTGATCGGGTCCGCCGGGCCCTGGGCGGCGGAGCTGGTGAAAACGCAAGCCCTGTGGGGATGCGGCGACGACGCGCGGGTGTGGTCGCACGGCGCCCGCCTGCCCGCCCCGGCGGCGGCCATGTGCAACGCCTATCAAATGCACAACAGCGAATTCGACTGCGTGCATGAAGGCGCCGTCGTCCACGCGCTCAGCATCGTCCTGCCCTGCGCGCTGGCGGAAGCCGAACGGCGCGGCGGCGCGAATGGCCGGGATCTCATGACCGCCGTCGTTCTGGGCGTCGATACGGCGTGCAATCTGGGGCTGGCGGCGGCATCGGGGTTGCGGTTTTTCCGCCCCGGCACAGCCGGTTTGTTCGGCGGGGTCGGCGCCATCGCCAAGTTGCGCAAGTTCGACCGGGAAACGCTGGTGCGCGCCTACGCCATCGCCTATGCGCAGTTGTGCGGCACCATGCAGCCGCACACCGAAGGGTCGTTGTTGCTGGGCATGCAGATCGGGTTCAACGCCCGCAACGCCGTGGTCGCCTGCGATATGGCGCAGGCCGGGCTGGCCGGGTTGCAGGATGTGTTGCAGGGGCCATTCGGGTATTTCTCGCTGATCGAAGACGGCGGCGATGTGGCGGCCGTGGTCGCGGATATGGGCAAAAAGTGGCGCATCGCGGAAATGGCGCACAAGCCGCATCCTTCCGGACGCGCCACCCATGGGGTGATCGACGCCGCGCTGGCCCTGCGCGCGGAACACGATTTGACCGGCGCCGACATCGCGTCGGTGACCCTAGCGATGCCGTCGTTGACCCATCATCTGGTCGCGCGGCCCGTGGGCGACGACATGGCGATCAATTACGCGCGGCTGTGTTCGCCCTATGTCGTCGCGCTGGCCTTGCGGAACGGCGAAATTCGCATTGCCGATTTCGGTCCCGAAGCCCTGCGTGACGCGGACGTGCTGGCGCTGGCGCAGCGGGTGAAAATTGAGGTCACCGACAATCCCGACCCGAACGCCCTGACGCCGGTCGACGTCACCGTAAGCACGACGGACGGACGGATTCTGCGCCGGCGAATCGACATTGTGCTGGGCAACCCCGGCAACCCGCTGACGCGCGATGCGCATCTGGCCAAGTTCCGCCGTAACGCGGCGGGCGCGGCAATCCCGCCGTCGGACGACAAGATTGAAGCGTTGATCGCACAAGTCGATGCACTGGAAAGCATCGGTGATGTGCGCAACGTGATCGACAATCTCACCGCATCGGCCTAACAATTTCACGATGTCGTTTGCTTCACAGGGGCGTTTGCTTCACAGGTTAAGTATATGGTCGAAAAACATTTCATCAGCGCCGACGAGTTGCTGGCCGATTCCTATCGCTTGGGACATTTGATCCTGGAATCGGGGTTCCAGCCCAACTACATCGTCGGCGTGTGGCGCGGCGGCGCCCCGGTCGGCATCGCGGTGCAGGAATTGCTCGATTACCATGGCGTGCCGAGCGACCACATCGCCATTCGCACCTCGTCCTATGACGCCATCGAACGGCGCCGGGATACGGTTCAGGTCCACGGCCTGCACTACATCATCGAAAACGTGAACGCCGAGGACAATCTGCTGATCATCGACGATGTTTTCGATAGCGGCCACAGCATCGAGGCGATCATCGCGGAAATCAAGCGGCTGTCGCGGCGCAACGCGCCCCGGATGAAGGTGGCGACGGTTTATTTCAAGCCGGGCAAGCGCAAGGTGGACTTCACGCCGGATTTCTATCTGCACGAAACCGAAAAGTGGCTGGTGTTCCCGCACGAACTGGACGGGTTGAGCGAACAGGAAATTCGCGACCACAAACCCGGCGCCCTGTAGCGCGCGTCCCGCCCACATTGCCGAACTAGATTCAAGCGGCTACGCTGATGCTCCCAGAGTGAGTGCGGAGGCGGCGGCATGGCTGCAAGCGATGGCATACAGTTCGGCGTCACCCTGCCGCTGATCGACGTTGGCGGCGACCCGGACACGGTCCGTCGCTTTGCGCAGACTGCGGAATACCTGGGCTATCACCATTTGATGGCGCCGGAGCATGTGCTTGGCGTCAACGTCGCCAGCCGGCCCGACTGGGACCCCGGCCGCAACACGTCCGCCGACCTCTTCCACGACCCGTTCGTGTTATTTGGCTTCCTGTCCGGCTGCACCACGCGCATCGGATTTTCGACGCAGGTCATGATCCTGCCGCAGCGCCAGACGGCGCTTGTCGCCAAACAGGCCGCCAGCCTTGATGTGCTGTCCGGCGGACGCTTCCGGTTCGGCATCGGCATCGGCTGGAACCCTGTGGAATACGACGCGCTCAACGAAGACTTCACCAATCGCGGCAAACGCTCGGAAGAACAGATCGAAGTCATGCGCGCGCTGTGGGCGGATCCGCATGTGACCTTCAAGGGTCGCTGGCACAATATCGACGACGCGGGGATCAATCCGCTGCCGCTCGGGCGCAACATTCCGCTGTGGTTCGGCGGACACCAGGACGTGACGCTCAAACGCATCGCCAAATGGGGCGACGGCTGGATCATGCTGGCGCACCCGATGGGCGATGTCGCCAACGCCGAATTCGCCAAGCTGAAACGCTACACCGAGGACGCCGGACGCGACCCGTCGGACATCGGCATCGAGGTCTGGATGTCCACCGCCGAGGGCGGCCCCGACGACTGGAAACGCACCGCCGAAGCCTGGGCCGAGGCGGGCGTGACCCACGTGACGTGCAACAATGTGTACGGTCGCAATCAGAACAAGCGAATTGCCGACAAGAGCATGGACGCGCATCTGCGGGCCATGGAAGCCTATTGGCGCGCCGTGGAAGACATCGCGGCGTAAGATCAAGAAAGGGAGACGACATGACCGATCTGACCTTCGGCTGGTTTCTGCCGACAAGCGGCGATACGACCTGCCTCGCCGACCCGGACGCCCGCATTCCGCAAGGACCCGAATTGTTCGACGAGATCGTGGACGTGGTCGACAACGGCGGTTTCAAATATCTTCTGATGCCGGTCAACGCGACCTGTTGGGAAGCGACCGTGCTGGCGTCCTACTACGTCGCGCGCACCAGGAACGTCGCCCCCCTGATCGCCCTGCGCTCGGGATATTGCAACCCGGCGCTGTCGGCGAAGATGTACGCCACACTCGATCAGATGTCGGGCGGGCGACTGTGCGTCAATCTGATCGCGGGCATCAGCGACGACGACACCCTGGCCGACGGCATTCCCGATTCCAAGAAAGTCCGCTACGAAAAGATGGACGAAGAAGTGCAGATCATGAAACGCCTGTGGACGTCGAA
>JABJJH010000176.1 GCA_018660965.1 Rhodospirillaceae bacterium
AAAGGCGGCAAAGGCGGCGGCAGGATTACGGGTGTTCGTTCGGGATCCCCGCCCACTTGATAGCCTGGCCAAGGTCTTCGGCGACCATGGCGAAAAAGGGCGAGGCCGCGTTCAAATCGTTATCGATACAAGCGACCGGGAAATCGAGGTTGACCTGAAACAAACTTACGCGATTTCTGGCGCGGTCCGCTCCGCGATTAAGGCGATCCCGGGGATTATCGAAGTTCAGGATTTATAAGCGGTATTCCCCGAGATTGCGCCATTTAAGGCGCTTGCACTGACCTGCCAATAAGGTTATACCGCCGCTACTTCAACTTCACACGCAGGCATGCGTCAGGCGCAAAACAGCGTCGGTCGCTCCGGTGTCGTATCAACGACTGTCGTCTGCGGAGGCTTAACCGGTAAAGGAAATATCGCATGACCATGCCAACATTTACGATGCGTCAGTTGCTAGAAGCTGGCGTTCACTTCGGACACACAACGCGCCGCTGGAACCCGCTTATGCGGCCTTTCATCTTTGGCGTGCGGAATGGCGTACATATCGTCGATCTGGAACAAACCGTACCAATGCTGCATCGCGGCTTGGAAGCGGTTCGTGAGGTCGCGGCCGGTGGCGGACGCGTCCTGTTTGTCGGAACCAAACGACAGGCGTCGGAAATTGTCGCGGCGTCGGCGCAGCGTTGCGGCCAGTATTACGTTAATCACCGCTGGTTGGGTGGAATGCTTACGAACTGGAAGACGATTTCCAATTCGATAAAGCGGCTAAAAACTGTCGATGAGCGTTTGGCGGAAGACAATGCCGGTTTCACCAAGAAGGAACTGCTTCGTTTGACTCGCGAACGCGACAAACTGGAGCGCTCGCTTGGCGGCATCAAGGATTTGGGTAGCCTTCCCGATATACTTTTCGTGGTCGATACGAATAAGGAAGCCATCGCGATCGCCGAAGCCAAAAAGCTTGGAATACCGGTTATGGCCGTGGTCGATAGTAACTCCGACCCCATCGGCATCGACTATCCCGTACCCGGTAACGACGACGCCATGCGCGCGATTAATCTGTACTGCGACCTGGTGTCCGGCGCCATTCTCGATGGCCTGCAGGCAGAATTGATGTCTGGCGGCGCCGACGCCGGAGAGGCGGAGGAAGTGTTAGTGGAAGCATCTTTGGATGCTGAGGCG
Organism: Rhodospirillaceae bacterium; assembly: GCA_018660965.1. Classification (GTDB taxonomy): domain Bacteria; phylum Pseudomonadota; class Alphaproteobacteria; order UBA8366; genus JABJJH01. The sequence goes on from JABJJH010000176.1 coordinate 1,177, forward strand.
GCAGCGATAGTGGCGACGGAAACCGCTGAAAAAGCGCCCGATGCGGAAGTCGCAGCGGTTGTCGAAGCTCCGGTTGTCGAAACACCGGTCGCCGAAGCTGTGGAGAGCAGCCCGGCGCCTGCAGAGGAAGCGCCTGCCGTTTCTGGTTAACGGTTTGTCTGAATTCCAATTTTGATTGTTAAGTCAAAGTTGTTCCAAGTTTATTATCGATAGAGGTTGAAAATGGCCCAAATCACAGCTGCGCTCGTAAAGGAGCTGCGGGAGAAGACTGGCGTCGGCATGATGGACTGCAAGAAGGCGCTGGTCGAAAATGATGGCGATATCGAGTCATCGGTCGATTGGTTGCGGAAAAAAGGCTTATCTCAAGCGGCGAAAAAAGCCGGACGGGTTGCGGCGGAAGGCCTGGTGGCCGTTGCGGCAGGCGATAATGCAGGCGCCGTCGCCGAGGTTAATTCGGAAACAGATTTTGTCGCGCGCAATGAAACCTTTCAGAATTTCACCAGAACAATCGCCGAACTGGCGCTGGCGAAGGGCGGGGATATGGACGCAGTGCTTGCGGCTGAATACCCCGGCGCGAACCGCACCGTGCCCGATGAGCTGACCGATATGATCGCCACGATCGGTGAAAACATGTCGTTTCGTCGATGCCACGCGCTGAGCGTCACAAACGGCGTGGTTGCGCCCTATGTTCACAACGCCTTGGCGAATGGCGTCGGGAAAATCGGTGTTTTGGTCGCGCTTGAATCCGATGGAGACAAGGACGTTTTAAATGCCTTGGGCAAACAGATCGCGATGCATGTCGCGGCGACGTTGCCACGTTGGGTTTCACGCGATGAAGTCGCGAGCGAAGATTTGGAGCGCGAGCGCGTCATTCTGACAGAACAAGCACGCGCATCTGGCCGTCCGGAAAACATCATCGAAAAAATGGTGGAAGGCCGGCTGCGCAAATTTTACGAAGAAGTCGTGCTGCTTGAGCAAACCTTTGTCATCGACAATGAGACAAAAATTTCCAAGGTGCTTGAAAATGCGGCTAAGGATGCTGGCGCTCCGATTGAAGTCACCGGGTTCGTTCGCTTCGCGCTTGGCGAGGGTATTGAGAAAAAGTCTGAAAACCTAGCCGACGAAGTTGCGGCGACGCTGGCGGGCTAAAAGAAAATTCATACAAACGGGGAGTGAAATTCGATATGCCGCATCAGGATGATCCCCGTTACAAGCGCGTATTGTTAAAGTTGTCCGGCGAAGCGCTGATGGGCGGTCGTGAGTATGGACTGGACCCGGAGGTCGTCGACAGGATCGCGGCTGAAATTGTCGCGGTCAACGCACTCGGCGTTCAGGTGTGCATCGTTATCGGCGGTGGCAACATCTTTCGCGGCGTGTCCGGCGCGGCTGCGGGCATGGAACGCGCCAGCGCTGACTACATGGGCATGCTGGCGACCGTGATCAACGCGCTCGCCATGCAAAACGCCGTTGAAAAGTGCGGCCTTCAAACTCGCGTCCTCTCGGCAATTCCGATGCAATCCGTATCTGAACCCTATATCCGGCGCCGCGCCATTCGGCACATGGAAAAAGGGCGGATCGTGATTTTCGCCGCCGGGACCGGAAATCCATTTTTTACTACCGATACGGCGGCGGCCCTGCGCGCTTCCGAGATGGATTGCGACGCGTTGTTGAAGGCGACCCAGGTCGACGGCGTTTACAGTGCGGACCCTATCACCAACCCAGACGCCCAACGGTATGATAAATTGGGATACATGGAAGTTTTGTCGCGTGATCTCCGCGTGATGGACGCCGCCGCTATTTCCCTGGCCCGCGAAAACAACATACCAATTTTGGTGTTTTCAATTCACAGTGCAGGGGCCTTTGCAGATGTGATAAAAGGTAACGGGACATTCACGATTATTAGCGATGAATGAATTGGGGGCTGGATAATATGGCTGATATTGATCTTGACGATATTGAAAGACGAATGAATGGCGCTATTGACGCCCTATCACGTGAATTTGCGGGTCTGCGGGCGGGGCGAGCATCGACAAGTCTGTTGGAGCCATTGTCGGTCGATGCGTATGGCGCGCAAATGCCGATCAATCAGGTTGGCACCATTGGTGTCCCGGAACCGAGGCTGTTGACCGTGCAGGTGTGGGATAAAGGGCTGGTGAAAAGCGTTGAAAAATCGATACGGGATTCCAATCTTGGCTTAAACCCTCAATCTGAAGGGAATTTAGTTCGTGTGCCCATTCCTGATTTAAGCGAGGAACGCCGTGTCGAGTTGTCGAAAATTGCTGGGAAATATGCTGAACAAGCGCGCGTGGCGGTCAGAAACGTTCGTCGGGATGGTATGGATCAATTGAAGAAATCTGAAAAAGACAACGAGATATCTCAAGACGACCACCGTCTCTATTCAGACGAAATCCAGGAACTCACCGACGCTTTTGTCAAGAAAGTCGATGAAGCGCTTCATACCAAGGAAAGCGAAATACTGCAGGTGTGACGACAATGGGCCCCGTACCGGAACATAGCGCGGCGGAAGGGCCGGCCCACGTCGCCATCATTATGGATGGAAACGGTCGTTGGGCGAAAGCGCGAGGCTTGCCGCGCGTCATGGGGCACCGAAAAGGCGCCGAAGCTGTTCGCCGCACGATTGAAGCCGCAGGGGAGTGCGGCGTTTCGTATCTAACGTTGTTCGGGTTCTCGTCAGAAAACTGGAACCGACCGGAACAGGAAGTCGGCGAGTTGATGCGGCTTTTACGTTATTACCTGCAATCCGAAACCGCAGATTTACATGCGAAGGGCGTTAAAATTCAGATCATCGGCGACAGGACGAAATTTGGCAAGGAAACGGTCGAACTTATCGAATTTGCCGAAAACCAGACGAAATCAAACGATAAACTAACGCTGGTGCTGGCGTTGAGCTATGGAGGGCGCCAAGAGATAACTGAGGCGGTGCGCGCCATAGCGGCGTCAGCGATGCGCGGCGAGATTAACGCTGATGACATTAACGAAGACCTTGTTTCCGATTATTTGCTAACGCGCGATATTCCAGATCCAGATTTACTTATTCGCACCAGTGGGGAACAACGCATCAGTAATTTTTTGCTATGGCAAGCTGCCTACACGGAATTGGTCTTTGTTGACCGCCTGTGG
>JABJJH010000608.1 GCA_018660965.1 Rhodospirillaceae bacterium
AAACGGTCGTCGACCTGATAGGCGCGCAGCAAGTTATGCCGCGTCTCGGCTTCCGCGTCGTTCATCGAAACCCAGGTGTCGGTGACGACGCAATCGGCGCCGTCAACGGCTTCGCCCGGGTCCGCCGTCAGGTTGATGCGGCCGCCTTCGGCCTTCGCCCAGGCCATTGTTTCCGGTGGCGGGTTGAGTTCCGGCGGGCAGGCGAGCCGCAGTTCGAAGCCAAAACGGACGGCGGCCTGAATCCAGCTTGTCGCCATGTTGTTGCCGTCGCCGCTCCACGCAATCGTCCCGTCTGCAATGGGGCCGCGATGTTCTTCGTAGGTCATCACGTCCGCCATCAATTGGCAGGGGTGGGAGTCGTCGGTCAACCCGTTGATGACCGGCACGGTCGCATGATCGGACAGTTCACGCAGGTTTTCCGCTTCCGCCGTCCGGATCATGATCGCGTCCACGTAGCGCGACAACACGCGCGCCGTGTCGGCCAGGGATTCGCCGCGCCCGGTCTGCATTTCCGAACTCGACAAATTGACGACTTCGCCTCCCAACTGGCGCATCGCCACGTCGAAACTGACGCGGGTGCGGGTCGAGGGTTTCTGAAACACCATGGCGAGGTATTTGTCGGTCAACGGCTTCATCTCGTCCGCGGCGCCCGATTTGAACGACTGGCCGAGCGAAATGATCTTGCGCAGCGTCGATGCGTCGAGCGGCGCCAGGTCCAGAAAATGCTTTGGACGGCTTTTGAGACTATCCATTGGACGGCTTTAAAGCCTGGCCGACCCGGTCGAGCATCGCGACCGCCTCATCCACATGGCTTTCCTCAATCGTCATCGGCGGCAACAACCGCGCGACATTGTCCCCGGCGGGAACCGTCAACATGCCTTCGTCATGCAGGCGTGTGATAACATCGCTATTGGGAATCTCGCAGATAATCCCAATCATCAGCCCGGCGCCGCGCACGGATTTATACACGCCGGGATGCTTCGCCACGACGTCAACGGTTTTGTCCCACAGCACGCGACCGATGGCGTCGACGCGGTCGAAAAATCCATCGGCCATCACGACATCCATGAAGGCGTTTGCCGCCGACATCGCCAATTGATTGCCGCCGAATGTGCTGCCGTGGGTGCCGGGCACCATGCCTTTGGCCGCCTCTGCCGTCGCCAGGACGGCGCCGACGGGGAATCCGCCGCCCAGACCCTTGGCCATGGACATGACGTCGGGCGTGACGCCGGCCCATTCATGGGCGCTGAATTTACCTGTCCGTCCGGCGCCGCATTGCACTTCGTCGAACACAAGCAGGATGCCGAATTCGTCGGCGACTTCGCGCAGCGAGCGGAGATAGTCGAGGTCGGCGGGCCGAATGCCGCTTTCGCCCTGAACGGGTTCGACCAGAATGCCGGCGGTTTCCGGCGTGATCGCGGCGCGCAATTCATTCAAATTGCCAAAGGCGACCATGTCGAATCCATCCGCTTCGGGACCGAATCCTTCCAGATGCTTCGGATTCTTGGATGCCGCAATCGATGTCAGCGACCGACCGTGGAACGAGCCCTCGCAGGTCACGAAGCGCCAGCGTTCCGGCGCGCCGTTCGCAAATTGATACCGCCGCGCCAGCTTGACCGCGCCTTCGACCGCTTCCAGTCCGGAATTGCAGAAGAATACGCTGTCGGCGAAGGTCGCGTCGCTTAGACGGTCGGCCAGGCGAATTTGTTCGGGAATGTCGTATAAATTGGACGTATGCCACAGCTTTGCGGCCTGGTCCTGCACGGCTTTCACCAGATGCGGGTGGCAGTGGCCCAATGAATTAACGGCGATCCCGGTTGCGAAATCGAGAAATCGTCGACCGTCCGTCGCGAACAAATAGGCGCCCTCGCCCCGTTCAAACGACAAACCATAACGGCCGTATGTCGGCATAACTGCGGACATTTCGATTCTCCTTTAATTTATCCAAACACCATTAGCCATTCGGTAATTGACCGGTTGATTGGGTCGAAAACCAGCGAAAGGCGCGGAGTATCTGCCTTTGGCTTTTTGCTGTCAACGAAATGTCGCTGTAATTTCGTGGGAAATTGTTGCGCTTGCCGGGGGTGAATATTAAGGCCACCACGCGGGGAATCTGCTATTAAGTATCGTTCTCGAACCGACTTAACGATGCACAAACCGAGGAACACGCATGGCGAAGACCATTCTGATCGTTGAGGACAACGAACAAAATATGAGGTTGCTGGTCGATCTCCTGGGCGCCAACGGGTATCGGACATTGCAGTCGGTCGATGGTCTCGACGCGCTTGCCGTGGCCGAAAAAGATGCGCCCGACCTGATCCTGATGGATATTCAACTGCCGCACGTTTCCGGTATCGAGGTCACGAAGCTGTTCCGGTCGCATGAAACGCTGAAGGAAATCCCCATTGTCGCGGTGACGGCGTTTGCGTCGCCTGGCGAAGCGGAACGTATTCTTGACGCCGGATGCGACACCATTGTGTCCAAGCCGATTTCGCCGAAATCATTTCTCAAGACGGTGGCGCAGTTTATCGGTGAAGCCGTCTGAACCGTCCGACCGGGATTACCTGAACTTCGGCATGATGTCGGCGGCGATGGCCCTGCAGCATAAATCCCGTTCCCGTGCTCATACTCAGGCTGAATCTCATGTCGCGAGTCCGGTCTTTTATCAAAGTGCGGGAAGAGGTGTGGGATTAGCTTCGATATTTCTTGACGAAATCCCAGTTGATATCGACGCCGAAGCCGGGCCGGTCGCTTAGATGGACCATGCCGTCGCGGATTTCGATGGATTGGCTGTAAAGACCATGTTGGATGGGATGCCGGTCGTGACTGCCGTGCGATTCGGCGCCGAACGCCGCGTCGCCGAACGCCGACACCAGATGGGCGTGGATTTGCGGCGCAGTGTGCGGCGCGATCAGGACGCCTTGTTGTTCGGCCAAATGGGCGATGCGCAGGGATTCGGTGAACCCCGCATGGCGCGTGGAATCGAACTGGATGTATTTCAGCGCGCCGGAATTGATGAAATCGCGGATGGTGAAGCGCGTCCATTCGCGTTCGCCATGCGCCAGGGGTATGGGCGACGCGGCGGCCAAACGGACATAATCCGTTGGTTGAAGGTGCCAGTGCAGCGGCTCTTCCAGCCAGAATATATCGTAGGGCGCGACCGCTTCGGCGAATTTGATGCAATCCTCGACCCCGTAGGGCGCGTTCATGTCGAGCATAAGCAGCGTGTCCGGGCCAATCGCCTCGCGCGTCGTGCGGATGCGGGTCAATTCGTCGTCCAGCGACAACGCGCCGGTCTTCATCTTGACCGCCCTGTATCCCTTCGCCACATGTGACGCCAGTTCGTTTGCGCAGGCGTCCAGCGGCGCGCCTTCGACGTAATATCCGCCGGTTGAATAGGTAAAGACGCTCGTGCGGGCCCCGCCGAGAAGTTTGTAGACCGGCAGGCCCGCGGCCTTGCCCTTGATATCCCACAGCGCGATGTCGATGCCGCCAATGGCGGCCATCGCCTGGGGTCGTTGGCCGCGTGGTAATGGCGGCGGCAGGCCATCCCAACCGCCCAGCCCGCCCGGACGCGGGCTTGTCGTGGAAAACAGACGTTCCCAGATATCGATATGGCCGAGCGGGTCCATGCCTTCGATGCAGGGGCTGAACGCCGCGGCGAGATCGCAAATCGTCTTTTGCGGCCCGCCCTGCACCTCCCCGTATCCGGTCAATCCCGCGTCGGTCTGGACCTCGAACAAGGTCAAGGTCGCATCCCCGCTAATTTCGTGCGCCGTCCAGCTTGGTTCTTTCAGGACCATCCTCAACGGATGCGCGATGACCTTGGTGATTTTCATGAATGCCCCCCGAGCGTCGAAATATTGTGGCTACGATAAAGCGGGTGGCTGGATGGGAACAGCCAAATTCGCCTAGTGGTGCAACCGAAACAGATGGTTCCCATCGGTTTCGATCAGTTGCCCCACCAGATCAATACATTGGTGGTCTGATTCACGAAAAGCTTGGGAACCAAGCGTTTCGATCAGACCACTAGCGTTTATTCGACGCCAATTGTTGCGCTGCGGCGTTCCAGCAACACCACGTCGCGCCATACGCCGGTCATCGGGCCATGGGTCATGCGGCCCTGGCGTTCGCGGGTTCCCACGATCCGGAATCCGGTCGATTCGTGCAAGGCGATGCTGGCGCGGTTTTCGGGAAACACACCGGATTCCAGCGTCCAGTACCCCGCTGCTTCCGCGCTTTCAATTATGGATTCCATCAACAACCGTCCAACGCCGGCGCCGCGCGCATCGTCGGCGATGTATATGCTGAGTTCGGCGACACCGGCGTATACCGGTCGCGACGAGACACGGGCGAGCGCGGCCCATCCGGCGACGCCGCCGTCGCGTTCGGCGACCAGCCGGGCGTCGCGCGTATGGCCATGATCCCATTCTTCCCAGGGCGGCGCGGACGTCTGAAACGTGGCGTGCCCGGTATCGGCGCCCTGTTGATAGATGCGCAAGATCGCCGGTCCGTCATCGGCGCGCATGGTCCGGATCGTCGTGGCGGGGCGGGTATTCAAGGTCGGGAATCCTATAGCGATGAAGAGGGCCAAGAATATCCCAGGAATTAGCGTTTGTCCGCCCCATAAATACACCCCATAAACTCACAGGGCCCCGCGACATTAGACGCAAGTCTCGTGTTCATATATTAAGGTAAAGTAAGATTATCGCGCGAGGCGGAGGTTCAGGGTTGATGGCGGAAGGTTCTGACGATGGGCAGTCGCCGACGCCGCGCATTCTCGTGGTCGAGGATAGCCCGCTGGCGAGTGCGCTTATCGTTCAAGTTTTAGAATCACTTGGTTTCAATGACATACTTTGCGCTTCTGACGGCTTGCAGGCGTGGGCGTATTTAGAGGACGGAAAATTGTTCGATCTCGTCATTTGCGACTGGATGATGCCGAAGATGAACGGGCTCGACGTTCTCAAACAATTGCGCGCGAGCCATGTGAACATTCCCTTCATTATGATTACCGCGAAAAAGGACGACGACGCGTATGCGGAGGCGCAATTTCATGGCGCGACGGCGTTCATCGAAAAACCGTATGAGGTGTCCACATTAATCGACGCGGTCACGCAAGCCTTGCAAGACTCCAAAGACGACGGGAAGGGCTCCGGTGGGCAGGGCGACGCCAATGTTTGGGATATTTGAATGACCGACCCTTTAATTTCCCTCGGTCGTCTGCATGGCGCGAATGTTGCGGCAGAAAATCCGCAATAACGCGACGACAAACGAATCGGCTTTTTCCATTTTTTCGGTAAAAACACGATCGGGAATAACCAGGCAAATGGTCGACTCCGTCGTCGTCGCCGACGCCATGCGCGGTTCGCTGTCGACCAGCGCCATTTCACCGAAAACGCCGCCGCGCCCGATAACCCCGAGAACTTTTTTGTCGCCGTCCTCGGTTTTCCAGATTTCAACCCTGCCCTTTTGCACGACATAGGCGACGTTTCCCGGGTCTCCTTCCCGGAAAATGGGTGTGTTCTCCGCCATGACCTTGCGCTCGAGGGTCTGCGGGCTGTTTTTAGGTTTCGCCATTTTAGGTTCCTACTCCTCGTGTCCTGATCGTGAAATCCATATCATCGAATTTGCATGAATCAGCACAGATCAGCACACTAGGGCCATCATGCCGCGAAAAAGGTGATGGTGTCACCTGCCTGTAAACCCAGATCCAAGACGGCGCTGCCTTGATTGACGGCGATTTCCACCAGTCCCATGCTGTTTTCGTACCAGAATGGGCGACCGGGGGAAACATCGCTGAACACCCCCGATTTTTCGACGACATGCTCGCCAACCCTCAACCGATCCGGTCGCGCGGCGGTCGGTTCGGGCGGACGCGCGCCCGTGATGGCGTTTCCAAACCGGTCGAAATGAATAATTTCAGGCAAATCATCGGGCCAGTCCGCGCCAGGGCGGTTCGAATCGGTGCGCCAATCGCTGGATTCGGACTCAGGTGGTTGGCGTCCTGTCGCCAGTCGCGCGGCGGCGGGTGCGAACAGGTCGCGACCATGGAAACTGCGCGACAGGACCGGAGGCCGCCAAGTTAGCGGCCACAGGCGGGCCTCCGCCGCGCGGCGG
>JABJJH010000175.1 GCA_018660965.1 Rhodospirillaceae bacterium
ATATAGCGTCGGCTTTCCTTGATTACGCGCTGCCAGCATCCCGACAGGTTCGCCCGCCAGAAGCCATTGGCCGACAACCGCGTCTATTCGCGACAACCCCGCCAGCACCGTATGATATCCGCCCTGATGTTCGATGATCAAGATTTGTCCGTAGTTTCGAAACGGCCCGGAAAATACAACCTGTCCATCGAAGGGCGCGATGACCTGCGCGTCGAGACGCGCTTCCAACTGCATGCCGTTCAGCGTATTGCCGAACCGCGTATTGTCGCCGAACCGCCCAACCAGACGGCCAACGACCGGCGTCGTAATGGGACCCCGGTTGGGGAAACTGCGCAGACCCTGCGGCCGGTCCGACGCGGCCTCGTTACCCGTCGGCTTGCGGTCATCCGGAGTCCCTGTCGATGGCTTCGCGGATGTCTCGCCCGGCTTTTCCCTGACCCCCGGCTTTTCCCTGACCGACGGCGCGCGCGCCGCGTCCAACCGCGCGACAAGGTCGCGTAGGCTCCGCGCTTCCTTGGTCAAGCGGGCCATGCGCTGATGGATCTTCTTGCGCTGCGCCTCCGTACGACGCTGTAACGCGCGATTTTTCGTCAACAGCGCGCGCAATTTTCCGCGTTCCTTGAGCAACGAATCGCCGGTGACACGCAGCCGTTTGACCTTTCCGGCGATGTCCCGTTTCACCCGATTAAGACTATCGATTTCATTCGCGAGCGAAACGGCGCTCTCCTTCACGCGCGGGATAGCGACGCGCAACAACATCGCGCTTCTGACGTTGTCGATGGGCCTGCCCGGTGTGAACAGTAATATTTCCGGACGAGTCTGGGACAGCCGTCCCAGCGCGTTCATGGTTCCCGACAAATCGTTGCGACGTTTCTTGAGCGCTTTTTCCCGTTGCCGGGCGCTGCGCTCCAAATCGGAAAGCTGCGCTTCCAACTGACCCAAAATCGCCTCGCGCTCCTGCGCCGATCGCGCGGATTCGATCATCTTCCGGCGGAACGAAACCGTTTCGCGCATCAGCGCCTTGTTCTTCCGATCAAGGGTCGATTGCTGCTGCCGGGCCTTTTCGATTTTTTGCTCAAGCGTTTTCAGCGCCGTTGGATCCGCTTGAACGGACCCCGACATCATGGCGATGGCGAAAAACGCCGCCACCAGCCTTTCAAGGTGATTATTCCGCCGCACGCGTTCCCTCGGCCTGCCCGATCAACGAACGCCCCGTCATTTCCACTGGCTTGGGCAGACCAAGAAGCGTCAGCAAGGTCGGCGCGATATCGGCCAGTTTGCCATCAACAAGCGCGCGCTCCTCGCGTTGGTCGCCCACCAGGATAAACGGCACCTTGTTCATGGTGTGCGCGGTATGCGCCTGCCCCGTGCGCGCATCCTTCATCAATTCCGCGTTGCCATGATCAGCCGTGACAATCATGACGCCGCCTGAATCCTCGACGGCGCGACACAAGCGCCCCAGACATTCATCTACGGCTTCCACCGCGCGCGTCGCGGCGGCCAAATCACCGGTATGGCCCACCATGTCCGTGTTCGCGAAATTAACGACAATGAAGTCGAAGTCGCCAGCGCCGATGGCGTCGACCAAATGGTTCGTCAATTCCGGCGCCGACATTTCCGGCTGCAAGTCATAGGTCGCGACGTCCGGCGAAGGGACAAGAATCCGCGTTTCACCGGAGAATTCCGTTTCCACGCCGCCGTTGAAGAAAAAGGTCACATGCGCATATTTTTCGGTCTCTGCGATACGCAATTGCTTCAGGCCCGATTCGGCGACGACGGCGCCCAGAACATTATCCAGCTCAATTGACGGAAACAGCGCGTCGAAATGCGCATCCAGCGCTGCCGAATACGACGTCATGCCGAGAGCCGCCGCGAAGTCGATTGTTTTGGAACGCCGGAACCCATCAAATTCAGGCTCGACCAGGGCGCTCAGAATTTCCCGGGCGCGGTCGGCGCGAAAATTGGTCATGAGAAGGCCGTCGCCGTCCGCCATGCCCGCATAGCCATCGATGGCGGTCGGCGCCACGAATTCATCGGTTTCGCCCCGGTCATAGGCCGCCTGGATCGCGCTCGCCCCATCCGCCGCCGACTCGCCAGCGCCCGACACCAGCAAATCATAGGCCCTGGACACCCGGTCCCAGCGTTTGTCCCGGTCCATCACGAAATACCGGCCCGTGATAGCGCCGATGCGCGCGCGCGGCGCGGCCGCATCGAACGTTTTCAAATAATCCAGGGCGCTCGACGGCGGCGTATCGCGCCCGTCCAGAAACGCATGTACGACGACCGTCAATCCCGCGTCGATCACGATATTCGCCAGCTTCGCGATATGGTCCTGATGCGAATGAACGCCGCCCGGCGACATCAACCCCATCAAATGAACCACGCCGCCACGGGACCTGACCGACTCGGTAAACCGGGCGAGCGCCGGAGAAGCGGCCAGCGATCCGTCCGCCAACGCGGCGTCGATCCGCGGCAAATCCTGGAGAACCACGCGCCCCGCACCCAAATTCGTGTGGCCAACTTCGGAATTGCCCATTTGCCCCGATGGCAGACCCACATGACCTTCCGACGCATCCAGCCGCGCATGCGGACAATCGGCGATCATCGCATCCCAGACAGGCGTGTTGGCGAGCGCGATTGCGTTGTCGTCGCGTTCGTTGCGGTCGCCCCAACCGTCCAAAATACACAGAACGACAGGGCGCGGTTTGTATGGCGCATTATCCATGCAGGGTGTATAGGCGATTTTCGCCGATTGGAACAGTGGTCATGGACGGTGCGCCATCCATCTTTACCCCCCGTCAATCGCCCGTCAGTCGCGGTGATAGGGATGCCCGGCGTGAATTTGCTGGGCGCGGTAAAGCTGCTCCGCCAAAAGGCCGCGCACCATGAGATGCGGCCAGGTCATCGCGCCAAAGGACAGCCGGTAGTGGGCGCGTTTTCGCACCGCCTCGCTTAATCCATTCGCACCGCCAATCAGGAACGCGGCCTCGCCGACGCCATCGTCCCGCCACCTCCCCAAACGCGCGGCGAAGGCGCGGCTGGATGGGTTGTCGCCTCGTTCGTCCAGCGCGACAATTATTTCAGCGCGCGCCGCCGCCGCCAACAACAACTCGGCCTCTTTCGCCGCCAGGCGGTCTGGGTCCAGCTTTTGGCGGACATCCACTTCGCTCAGGGTGATTGGGTCGCGAATGCGCGCGGCGTATGCACCGTACAGCGCCTGTTCCGGTCCTTGGCGCATACGACCGACGGCGCAGATGCGAATCCGCAAATTCAGGCGATCCGCACCGTGGCGTTCCCCGGGGCGTCCATTTCTTCCGGCCCGGCGTGGCTCCACAATTTCTCCAGATTGTAGAACGCCCGAACTTCCGGTCGAAACAGGTGCACGATAACATCGCCGGCGTCGATCAGAACCCAGTCACTATTCGTCTGCCCTTCGGCGGTAAGGCCGGTCGCGCCTGCTTTCTTCAATTTTCGGAAGATATGGTCGGCCATTGCGCCGACCTGACGAGTCGATTGCCCAGACGCAATCACCATATAATCGGCGATGCTCGTCTTGCCGGACAATTCGACGGTCACGATATCCTCGGCCTGGTCGTCTTCAAGCGATGTTTGAATGGCGCTCAAAGTTTCCTGAGGGGAGGTTCGTGTCAATTTTTTAGCCGTTATGTCTTGGTCCTCTTCGTTGTTGTCGTCGGTTAGGGTTGTTTCAAACGGGTCTTGCGAATTTCCGTCGCGGTCGCCGGGTGAAGCTTGATGTGCAAAAAAGCCCACGCAGGCGCGTTCCGCTGCGCCAACTGGCTAAACCCGCGTTCCCGCACCCGGTATCGCCCGAAACGATGGGCGACTTTTCCCGCCAACGCTCTTAAAGAATAGGTTGAGCGGGCGAAAACCGCAACCGGCGCCGCTTCGAATATCGTCGTCCAGTTGCGCCATTTCGGCATTTGTTCAAGATTATCCGCCCCCATAAGCCAGACGAACCGGGCGCCGGGGCAATGCCGCCGCAGCGCGCGCACCGTATCGGCCGTGTACCGGGTGTCGAGCCGGGCCTCGATATCGGTCACGTGAATATCGGGACGCCGCGCGATCGCCCGCGCCCCGGACAACCGGGTCGGCAAATCCGCCATGCCCTCGGTTGGCTTAAGCGGGTTTTGCGGCGACACCAGCCACCAGACCTCGTCGAGCCGGAGTTGCGCGATGGCGGCCTCGCTTATGTGCAGATGGCCCTCATGGGCCGGGTTGAAGGAACCGCCCAACAAGCCAATCCGGCGCCCGGACAGGCGCGATACTTCAGCGTGAACGTGGCGCCTGGACATCAATCGCGGATCCAATACCAAAGCATGCCCATTACGGACGGACCTGCCCCGCGCCCCGGACAACGTATTTATACGTGGTCAGCTTTTCCGCGCCGACCGGACCCCGGGCGTGCAGCTTGCCAGTCGAGATGCCGATTTCGGCGCCCATGCCGAATTCACCGCCATCGGCGAATTGCGTTGACGCGTTATGCATCACGATGGCGCTGTCCACGTCGGCAAGAAAAGTTTCCGCCGCGTTCAAATCGTCGGTGACGATGGAATCGGTGTGCTCGGACCCATGCCGGTTGATATGCGCAACCGCGTCATCCACGCCGTCAACGACCTTCACGGAAATGATCGCGTCGAGATATTCCGTATCCCAATCGGCCTCGTTCGCCGCGCCGATGCGCGCATCGATGCCCTGAGCCGCCGCATCGCCGCGCAATTCGCACCCCTTTTCCGCCAAGGCGTCGACAATACCCGGCAGTTGCGCCGCCGCGACCGTCTTGTCGATCAGCAAGGTTTCCGCCGCGCCGCAAATACCGGTTCGCCGCATTTTCGCGTTCACCGTTATCTCGCGCGCCATATCCGGGTCGGCGGCGCGATCCACGTATATATGACAAATACCTTCCAGATGCGCGATGATCGGGATACGCGAATCCGCCATCACCCGTTCGATAAGCGAACGCCCGCCGCGCGGCACGATGATGTCGATCAGCCCCGACGCCTGCAACATGGCGCCAACGGCGGCGCGATCCCTGGTTCGGATAATCTGAAGACAATCGCCGGGCAGCCCAGCCGCCACCAACCCCTGGCGCAGGCAATCGCCAATCATGCCCGAAGAATGCACGCTTTCCGACCCGCCGCGCAGTACCGCCGCATTGCCGGACTTCAAACACAGCCCGCCCGCATCGGCGGTGACGTTGGGCCGGGATTCGTAAATGATGCCGATCACGCCCAGCGGCACGCGCACCCGCTGAAACTTCAACCCGTTGGGCCGGTCCCATTCCGCCAACACCGTCCCGATGGGGTCGGGCAGCGCGGCGACGTCTTCCAGACCGCGCGCCATCGCCTCGATCCGATCCGGCGTCAGGGTCAAGCGGTCAATCATCGCCGCGCTCAATCCCTTTTCACGCCCGAACGCGACGTCCTTGGCGTTCGCCGCCAGCAATTCAGCTTCCCGCGCCCGGATCACCCCGGCGGCTTCGCGTAACGCCGTATTGCGCGCGTCGCCGCTGGCGCGCGCAAGAACGCGACCGGCTTCCTTCGCGGACAACGCAAGACGACGCACTTCCCCGGCAACGTCCCCACTGGGGACATCTCCGGGGACAGCTCCGGCTACATCGGTTTCCTCGAGCGCAGCGGCGGTCATGATCTCTATTCCTTTAGTCCCGGTTGGTCCGTTAATCGAGCACCAGATCGTCCCGGTGGACAATCTCATCCCGGCCACGATAGCCGAGTAGTTTATGAATATCACCGGTCTTGTGACCAGCGATGCGTTCTGCGTCCGCACTGGCGTAGGCGGACAGGCCCCGGCCCACAATGCGCCCATCGGCGGTTTGAATCGTCACCGGATCGCCACGCTGGAACGCGCCTTCGACCGTGGTGACGCCCGCAGGCAACAAACTGCGCCCCTTGCGCAGGGCCGCTTCGGCGCCGGAATCGATAATAACCGACCCAACGGGGTTGAGGATACCGCCGATCCAGCGCTTGCGCGCGGTGCGGGGTTCCGAGGACGGCAGGAACCAGGTGCAGCGTTCGCCGTCGATCAGGCGTTGCAAGGGATGGTCGGCGTGTCCGTTCCCAATCGCCATCCGGCAACCGCCCAGCAGCGCGATCTTGGCGCCTTGAAGCTTGGTCACCATGCCGCCGGATGAATACCCGACCGGCGCTTCACCCGCCATGGCCTCGATAGCCGCATCGACTTTTAGAACCTCGGAAATATGCCGGGCGTCCGGATCGGTTCTGGGGTCGGACGCATACAATCCATCGATGTCGGACAACAGCAACAATGTGTCGGCGCTGATCATCACGGCGACGCGGGCCGCCAACCGGTCATTGTCGCCGAAGCGGATTTCCTGGGTCGCGACAGTGTCGTTTTCATTGATAAGCGGCACCACCTTTAGCGCCAGCAACTGGTTGATCGTGCTGCGGGCGTTGAGATGACGCCGCCGTTCTTCGGTGTCATCGAGGGTCAGCAGAATTTGCGCGACGGTGACGCCATGGCGCGCCAGGGCTTCCTCGAAAGCGTGCGCCAGTTGAATTTGCCCCGTCGCCGCCGCCGCCTGTTTTTCCTCCAGCCGCAAGCCTTTCCCGGTCAGCCCCAGACGTTGGCGACCGACGGCGATGGCGCCGGACGACACCACGACGACATCCTGGCCGCCCGCGCGGCGCGCGGCGATATCGTCGGCCACCGAATTCAACCAGTCGCGGCGGATTTCCCCGGTGTCGCCTTCGGTCAGCAGGGCCGAGCCGATCTTGACGACGAGCCGCTTGGCGGTTGCAATCGATTGAGCGGCTTTATGGTCGGATTTTGTATGTTCGGTCATGGGAACGGTCGCCTCATGGCGCCCAGATCGCCGCCTCGGCAGCCGTATCAATACCAGCGGCCTTATCCGCCGCAACCGCTTCCGCCGCCTTGCGCAGTTCCCGTTCTTCCCGCACCACCGCCCAAAGACTTCGCAGGACCTCGTTCACGCCGTCTCCCGATACGCCGGACATGGACATGATCGGATGTTCCGTCACGGCGGCGAGCGCGGCCCGTTTATCCTTGATTTCGGTCTCCGACATGGAATCCACTTTGTTCAACGCGACAATTTCCCGCTTGCCGACCAGATCGCCGCCATAGGCTTCCAACTCGCCGCGTATCGTTTGATAGGCCGCGGCCACGTCTTCCTGCGTCCCATCGACGAGATGCAACAACACGCCGCAGCGTTCGACATGGCCCAGAAACCGGTCGCCCAGCCCCACGCCTTCATGCGCGCCTTCGATCAGACCGGGAATGTCCGCAATGACAAATTCGGACTCGTCGACATAAACAACGCCCAGATTGGGATGCAGTGTGGTGAAGGGATAATCCGCAATCTTCGGTCGCGCCCGGGTCGTCGCCGCCAGGAAGGTCGATTTTCCCGCGTTCGGCAACCCGACCAGACCAACATCGGCGATCAATTTCAACCGCAGCCACACCCACATGTCACTGCCGGGCCAGCCGGGCTCGGCGCGGCGCGGCGCCTGATTGGTGGAACTCTTGAAACGCATATTGCCGCGACCACCGTCGCCGCCCTTGGCCAAAATGATCCGCTGGCCGGTTATCGTCAGATCGGCGATCAGGGTTTCCCCATCCTCGGCGAGGATTTGCGTGCCCACGGGCAGTTTCATGACAATCGGGTCGCCGCCGGGACCGGAGCGTTGTTTGCCCATGCCGGGCCGACCGTTTTGCGCCTTGAAGTGCTGCTTGTAGCGATAATCGATCAGGGTGTTGAGGTCTTCCACGACTTCCACCACGACATCGCCGCCCCGGCCGCCATCGCCGCCGTTCGGACCACCGTATTCGATGTATTTTTCACGCCGGAACGACACGGAACCGCCGCCGCCGTCGCCGCTCTTGATATACACCTTGGCTTGATCGAGAAATTTCATCGGTTTTCGCTACATAAACATGGGGCAAAGAATCGGGCAAAAATCCGGCCCTTACCGAACCTTTTATACCGCACCAATAAAAAAGGGGGAATGGCTGTCCATTCCCCCCGGATATTCACGGCGCGCCGGGCCGGTTTACGCCGGCGGCACAATCGAAACCGTGGTCCGGCTCCGGGTCTTGTGAAACTGTACGTTTCCATCGGTCAGGGCGAACAGGGTGTGATCCCGGCCCATGCCAACGTTCTCGCCAGGATGCACCTTGGTGCCGCGCTGACGCATAATGATATTGCCCGGCACGACGACTTCGCCGCCGAATTTCTTGACGCCCAACCGGCGTCCCGCCGTATCGCGACCGTTTCGTGAACTACCACCTGCTTTTTTATGAGCCATGGCTGACTACTCCTCGGTCTTGCTGGTTGTTTTCGGCGCCGCGTCCGTCTTCGCTTTAGGTTTAGCCTTGGCTTTAGGTTTGGCCTTCGCTTTAGGCTCAGCCTTCGCCTTGGTTTCCTTAGCGGGCGCCTTGGCCTCGGCTTCCTTCGCCTTGGCCGGCGTCTTGGCGTCCTCGGCCTTCGCAGGCTCCTTCGCCTTCGCTGGCGCGGCCTTCTTTTTACCGTCGGTCAAGATATCGGTGATCTGCAGAACCGTGATGTCCTGGCGGTGACCGTTCTTGCGGCGATAGTTCTTGCGGCGCTTTTTCTTGAAAACGATGATTTTCTTGTCGCGAGTCTGGTCAAGAACCGTCGCCGTGACCGAAGCGTCCTTCACCAGCGGCGCGCCAACGGTCTGGGTCTTGTCGTCGCCGACCATCAAAACCTCATCGAGGCTAACGGTCGCGCCGGTTTCACCCGCGATTTTTTCCACGACAATCTTGTCGTCTTTAGCGACTTTGTACTGTTTGCCGCCTGTCTTGATAACTGCGTACATGGCTTGGTTCTTTTTAACTAGAATTTCAGGACCGGTTCATCGCCGCAACTCAAATAACGGCATAACACGCGCCAACAGGCGAGCGGAACCTTGCCCTCCAAAAGCGTGCCGCACTATACGCATGACGACGCCCAAGTCAACGGCGAAATCCCCAAGATTTCAGCGCCCGTCCTGGCATGTTCACACACCCCCCTCAGGGGCCGTTCATGACCCGTCCGGGAGTGCATCCAAGTCGGGATCCAGGGCGGTCGCATCCGGCCCCTGGCGGTGCAGGATATCGAATTTTTCAAGGGCGCGGTCCAGCGAAAACAAATCCACCATCCGTCGCCGCGCCGTCACGCCAAGCGCGGCGCGATCCGGCATGTCCATCACGGCGCGCAAGGCGGCGGCCAGCGCTTCGGGATTACGCGGGGCAACAATGCGCCCCGCATCGCCGACAATGCGCCGGGCGTCGCCGACATCGGTGGCGACCACGGGCAACCCCGTCGCCATGGCTTCCGCGATGGCGTTGGAGAATCCCTCGCCATAGGCCGAGGACGACGCCAGAACATCGGCGGCGCGGAGAACGCGCGGCACGTCGTCGCGGCGGCCAAGCACCCTTAATTGAGGCGACTCCGGCAGCTTCTCCTGCGTGCCAGCACCCATGACAACCACGCGCGCCGATGGAATTCTGTCGAGCGCCGCCAGCAATGTCGGATAATCCTTCATCGGGTCATGCCGCGCCGCGACGGCGATGACAAAATCATCCACGCTTAATCCAAGTTCGGATCGAACGTCTGCATCATCCGCGGCGTCTGGCTGGAACCGATCCGTATCGACGCCGTTGTCGATCAACAGAAAACGGCGCGGCGCATAGCCCAGCGCGCGATGCACGCCAAGCCCGGCGGCGGAATTCGCAACGATGGCGTCCGGCCAGCCCGACCCCCACGCGCCCAACCGAACCATGATGCGCAACATCAACCCGTAATCGGCTAAATCCATGTCCGAACAGCGGATGCCCCAGTACACGTTTGTCCTGCGTCCGGTTCCGGATAGCGCGACGGCCGCGGACGCCGCCAGATTGGCGTGATACATCCACCCCTGCACCACATCGGGCGCCAGGCGCCGGATCAACCCCGCCAGCGCGAACAACCCCAACAGCCCCGACCAGGGACCACGCATACCAAGGTCATGAACCGGCACGCCGCCTTCGGCCAACCGCGCCGCGTTTGACCCGCCTTCCCGCGCAACCGGCGTCAGGCTGACGACGATTGGCGCGGCGCCGTCTTTCGCCTTCGCCAACGCCAGCGCGCTCAACATACTTTCCGCGCCACCCGCGCCGAGGCCGGTGATAACGTGCATAACGCGAGAGTTTGATGTCATCGTCAGGCGCCCGCCGCTTCCCGCTTGTTCAGTCGCGCCATGACCCAGGCGGGGGCGACCCCAAAGAACGCGATGACCGCCAACAACATGAACGCATCGTGATAGCCCATGGTGCTGGCCTGCGCGTAGATAATGTCGCCCAGATACAGGAATGCGCCGGGATCACGGGCGGCTTCGGGAACGCCGGCCTCGGTGAACAGCCGGATAAGGCGTTCGCGCATTTCCAGCGTCGTCTGGCTGGCGCCGGTTTGCATCGCGGCGTAGGCGTCGCCGTGGAACGGGATGCGCAGTTCCAGAAACACGATCACGCAGTTCGTGCCGATGGCCGCGCCCAGTTTTCGGACGAAATTGATCGTGCTGGCGCCTTGATTGACCATATCGGGCGGCAAGGATTTTAACGCCGTCGCATTGGTGACCGGTCTGGTCAGGGCGGTGCCGACGCGCAGCAGGACGGTGAACGCCACCAACGACCAGAACGGCGTGTTCACGTCTGCCCCCGCCAACAATCCATACGCCACCGCAAAGGCGACAAGCCCCGCGTAAATCATGTATTGCGGCGGCATCATGTCGGACATCCGCCCGGCAAGCGGAAACAGGATGAAGAGCGACAATCCCGCCGGGATCATCATCAACCCGGCGTTCAATGGCGTGTAGTGCTGAATCTGCTGGACGAAGAGCGGCAGCATGAACGTCGAAGACAGAAAGGCGCAGCCGGTGAAGAACGCGATGAGCGCGGCGGCGGTGAATTGCGCGTTCTTGAACATACGCAGATTGACCAGGGGGTCGTCCCCGTATAGCTGCCGGAAAACAAAGCCCACGCCGCCGCTCAATCCCAGGGCGAACAATGTCAGGATATCGGTGGAGGTCCAGCCGAGGCGCTGTCCATAACTGAACCCAAGCAGGAACCCGGTCAGGAACAGGCACAACAGACCAAAACCGAGAAAGTCGAATTTCGGCAACCGAGCCATGCGCACGCGGCTGGGGATGAAAAAATTACACAACAGCAGCGCGATAAACGCGGTGGGCAGCGACAGCAGGAAAATATAGCGCCAGCTAAACGCGTCGATGGCGATCCCGCCCATGGTCGGGCCCAGCGACGGCGCCAACACCATGCCCATGGAGAAGATACCCATCGACAGGCCTTTTTGGTGCGCCGGGAACACCTTGAACGTCACCGCCATGCCGAGCGGTTGAATCGCGCCCGCGGCCAGGCCCTGCAACACCCGGCCCATCAGCAATATTTCGGGACTTTGCGCCATGGCGCTCATCGTCGCCCCCACCAGGAACACCAGCAAGGACAACGTATAAGCGCTGCGTTCGCCCCCCGCCTTGATCAGCCAAGCGCTCAACAACATGCCCGCCGTCTGGGACGCGAAATACCCGGTCGTCAGCAATTGCGCCTGATCGCGGCCAATGCCGAACGCGCCCATGATGTCGGGAAACGCGACATTCACGGTGGAACTGGCGAGGGCGACCGTCATCGCGCCGACCATGCATGTCACCGTGGCGAGCCATTTGTAAACCGGCCCATAGCGCACGAAGAGGTCCTCGATGCTTTCCTCGGTCCCTCTGGCGGCAGTATTTCCGGTGGCGGCGTTCACGATGCGGCGCGATCTTTCCCGGCGCGACCGCGCCGCGTTGCGAAAGTGTCAGATCGCCAATCTTAAACCGGTGGACCGGATTGTAAAACCAACCGCCGTTTTAGTCCCCTCGCTTCAATCCCCCCGTTTTAATCAGCGTAAGGTCTGGGTCGTCTTGGCCTTGATGAGATCGAAATCGATATCGCCGCCCAGCCCC
>JABJJH010000174.1 GCA_018660965.1 Rhodospirillaceae bacterium
GCTTCCGGCGTCGGGCCGAACCCGAGCAAGGCCTCACCCGGTTCGGCGTGCGTGGCGTCGAGGCGAACCGGGATGGCGGGCGCATAGTGACTGCGCAACATGCCCGGCGCTGTCGGGGCGTTGTTTTCATCCACAGCGTCCAGTTGGGCGTCCATCCACCCCCGCGCGACGGAATGTCCCAGCACTTCCTCTATCGCTTCCAGCGTCACGCCGCCGGGCCGCAATATGGCGGGCTGGTCGCCGGTAAGGTCGAGGATGGTTGATTCCACGCCGACGGTGCAGGGACCGCCGTCCAGAATGATCGCGACTTTTTCGCCCAAATCCTGTGCGACGTGCTGGGCGGTTGTTGGACTGATCCGACCGGAGCTGTTGGCGCTTGGCGCGGCGATAGGGGTTCGGGCGGCGCGCAGCAGCGCGCGGGCGCCGTCATGGGCGGGAATCCGGATCGCCAGGGTGTCCAGTCCGGCGCTGGCCAGTCTGGACACCGGCGACCCCTCGGCCCTTGGCAGGATTGCGCTCAAGGCGCCCGGCCAGAATTGTTTCAGGATATCCGCCGCCGTCGGGGATATGTCGGCGATGGCGCGCGCCGCGTCCATGTCCGGGATGTGAATTATCAATGGATTGAACGTCGGCCGGTTTTTCGCTTCGAATATTTTTGCGACCGCCGCGTCGTTCGTCGCATCGGCGCCCAGGCCATATACGGTTTCGGTCGGAAACGCGACCAGATCGCCGTCGCGAATGGCGTTCGCAGCGCGTGCGATGCTATCGGGATTCAGGGGAAGTATGTTCCGCATGGCGTTTCGACGCCGCGCCCCAAACGCGCGCGGACACGGTGATTATCGAGGAATCGGCACGCCTTCGACAGGCGCCAGGTCGATGTCGAGAATGGCCATGTGGAAATCGTAGGAAACTTCATCGTCTTCGTCGTCGCGGAAGAGGACGCCAATGAATTCCCCGTCGAGATTCACTTCGCAGGACCCGTCCGCTTGTTCGGACAGCGTAATGGTGTTGTTGCCAAATTTATCCCGCAAATATTTTTCGACTCGTAAAATTTCCGATCGTTTCACGAACTTAATCCTTAGCTCAATGGCAGGGCTTAAATTACGGCGTTACCGCCTATCGCCCTATTTGTACGGGGTTGACCGTCATTGCAAGCGCAAACTTGCGGGGATCGTTGTTTTGCGCGCATTGATGGGCGCAGGGGCGCCTTGCAATAACGGCTCTTTTCAGCCATTTGTGTTTCCAACAGGGTCAAGGCTTGAGTAGCGGCCCGCATCATGCTGGGTAAAGTGCGGAAGGAAGAGTTATGGAGCGTTATCGGATCGCGGTGATTCCCGGAGACGGCATCGGCAAGGAAGTCGTTCCCGAAGGCATCAAGGCGCTGGAGGCGGCGAGCCGGAAATGTGGCTTTGAACTGGCCTTCGATCATCATGATTGGAGTTGCGAGACCTATGCCGCGACCGGTCGCATGATGCCTGAAGACGGCATCGACCAACTAAGCGACACCGATGCGGTGTTTTTGGGCGCAGTCGGGTTTCCCGGCGTTCCCGACCATATTTCGTTGTGGGGATTGTTGATTCCGATCCGCCGTGCGTTCCAGCAATATGTGAATTTGCGGCCCGTTCGCCTGCTGCCCGGCATCACGCCGCCGGTGCGCGGCTACGTCGCCGGCGATATTGATTTTTACGTCGTGCGCGAAAACAACGAAGGCGAATATTCCGAAGTTGGCGGGCGCATGTATGAAGGCACCGATCAGGAAATGGTCATTCAGCAAAACACGTTCACACGCCGGGGCGTTGATCGGATTATGCGCTATGCGTTCGACCTTGCGTCACGCCGGGAAGCCAAGCACCTGACCTCGGCGACCAAGTCGAACGGCATCGTTCACACCATGCCGTATTGGGATGAACGCTTTGCGCTGATGTCGGCGGATTACCCGGAAGTGAAGACGGATCAGTATCATATCGACATTCTGGCCGCGAATTTCGTGATGCATCCCGATTGGTTCGATGTCGTGGTCGGCAGCAATTTGTTCGGCGATATTTTGTCGGATCTGGGGCCGGGGGTCACCGGCACGATCGCCGTCGCGCCGTCGGCGAATATCAATCCGGAACGGGACTATCCATCGATGTTCGAGCCGGTGCACGGTTCGGCGCCGGATATCGCGGGCAAGGGAATCGCCAATCCCATTGGGCAAATCTGGTCGGCGGCGATGATGCTGGAACATTTAGGCGCCCCCAAGGCGGCCGCGTGCATCGTTGACGCGATTGAAACCGTTTTGTCCAATCGCGGCGCGCCGTTGACGCCGGACATGGGCGGTAACGCCACGACGGTTGAATTGGGCGACGCCATCGCGTCTGAAATTAAATAGCTTAACGCGAAGACTGGGTTAGCCCCGATCCATGCATACGCTCTATTTCGATGATTTTTCGCTCGGACAGACATTCACGACGCGTTCGGCGACCTTGACCGAGGGCGAAGTCGTCGATTTTGCGTTGAAGTACGATCCGCAACCGATGCATTTGGACAAACACGCGTCGTCCCAGGGCATGTTTGGCGGGTTGATCGCCAGTGGAATTCAGTCGCTCGCCTTGAGCTTGCGCCTGTTTATCGACTTGGGGCTGACGATGAAATCGAACATCGTCGGGCCGGGGATCGATGAATTGCGGTGGCTTGCGCCCGTTCGACCCGGTGACACGATTCACAGCATTGTCGAAGTCGTGGAGACGCGGATATCGAAATCCAAGCCGGATCGGGGATCCATACGATTAAGTTTCTCGACCCGTAATCAGGACGGCGATGTCGTTATGACCTATACATCGAGCATGATCTTGCGGCGCCAGCCTGTCGGCGACACCGGGAACGGTTGATTTAGAGCGTGTCCCGGTTATTCGGAACCACTCAGACGGCCTGGCAAGGTTTTCGGCAAGAAGCGTGCGTCGCCGCGATGCGGGCGCATTGCAAGACGTGCGCGACGACGTCCGAGAGCCTTGCCAGGCCGCCCTCCGGGTCACCCCTGCGATCCGTCGGGGTGCGTCGAAAAACCTTGCCGATGAATCGCATCGCCCACGGTTTTCCTCCTACCCGACGAATCGCAGGGGTGATCTCAGTAGCTTCGAATAGCCGGGACACGCTCTAATATGAAATCGTCGTTTTACGCGCGGCTGCCGGGCAGCTTGCGCGGTATGTTTATGATGTTCGTGTCCACGATATCCGCGGTTTCGATGCACACGCTTGTGCGCTACGTCGCCGAGGATATGCCGCCCTTCGAGGTCGCGTTCTTCCGGAATTTTCTGGGGCTGGTGTTTTTGGCGCCGCTGTTCCTGCGCACCGGTGTTAGCCCATTAAAGACCGATCGACTGCCGCTGCATATCATACGCAATGTGCTGGTCACCGCGTCGATGCTGTCGTTCTTCACGGCGTTGACGATAACCCCCTTGGCGCAGGTGACCGCGTTGGGGTTCACGGCGCCGTTATTCGCGACGCTTCTCGCTATTTTATTCTTGGGCGAAGTGGTTCGTCTTCGCCGCTGGGCCGCGATTATCACCGGGTTCGCCGGCGTTTTCGTGTTGTTGCGTCCGGGCTTCGTGGCGGTCGATCTCGGGTCGGTGCTGACGGTTTTTTCCGCCCTTATGTGGGGGGCGGCGATTATGATCACAAAAAAATTGTCGCGGACGGAATCGAGCCTGACCATCACGTTTTACATGGCCGCGATCATGGCGCCGCTTTCGCTTATTCCCGCGTTGTGGGCCTGGGAGTGGCCGACCGGCGCGCAGTGGTCGTTGCTGTTCGCCATTGCGGGATTCGGCACAATCACGCAGCTATGCTTTTCACAGGCGTTGCGGGAAACCGAAACCAATGTCGTCATGCCGGTCGATTTCTTCAAACTGCTTTGGGCCGCCAGTCTTGGCGCAATTCTGTTCGGCGAAGCGCCTGATATATTCACCTGGATTGGCGGGGCGATGATCTTTGGCAGCGCGATCTATATTGCGTTCCGGGAAAGCAAGCTGAAACAGGGCAGCCTGCGCTATCGCGAACCGGAACCGCCCGCTGGCTAAAGGGGATACATCGTCGTCGTTTCGGCGTATCCGTCGAACAAGTCACCCATCCGCCCGCGCCACGCATACACCGGGTCGCTTTCATCCAGCAACGCTGTCGGGCTGATGCTGCGCGCCCATTGAAACGCGCCGAAAACGATGTAATCGCCATAGGCCGGGCCATCGGGGCCGCAAATCCAGTCCCGCGACCGTAGCATCGTTCGAACGGGATTTAACGCGCGCCGCAACTCTGCGACCAACGCATCCTTATCATCCGCCCACTCCGCGGCGAGTTCCTCGAAGGGACGCCCGAAGCGTTCCGTGCGGGATTGGCGAAAAAAGTCCCGATCCTTGGGGAGAATATGCTCGAAGACATCGCCCAGGATGGGTTTTATCATGGTGGGATGAAGCGCGCTGTCGGCCCAGGCGTTCAGAAATTCCGTTGGCCCGCGCGCCCCGCCGAACAACGATGGCGCTTCGGGGTAGGCGTCTTCCAGATATTCCGCGATGGCCCAGGAATCAGCGACGATGGTCTCGCCGTCCTGCAGGAGTGGATATCTGTCGTAATTAGCGAAGGCGATCTTGTCTTTTTCCGTGAAGGAACAAGGTACGTATTCGATTGTCGAATCGTCCTGCGTCAATCCTTTATGCGCCAAGGCCATGCGCGTCCGCCAACAAAAGGGGCTGAAACGGCGGTTGTTCTGGCCCGTTAATTCATAAAGCGTTCGCATCATCTTGGGGATCTGTTAACCATTTTGACTGGATCATGTGTGTATATCAGCCAGTCCGTTGAATAAAGGAAAACCATGGATCTCGGCACAATACAGATGATCGCGGTGTTTGCGTTGATCGTGATCTCGCTCGTTTTGTATGCGAGCGACGCGGCGCCGCTGGAGGTGACGTCGCTTGGCGTGCTGTGCGCCTTGTTGATTCTGTTTCAATTGGCGCCGGTGGCCGGGACCGATGGCGACAATCGGTTGGGCGCGGCGCGGTTGTTGTCGGGGTTCGCCAACCCGGCGTTGATTGCAGTTTTAGCCTTGCTGGTGATCGGGGATGCGCTAGAACGCACTGGCGCGCTTGATCGCGGCGCGGCGCTGTTGCTCCACGTGGGACGCGGTAGCGCCCATGGCGTGGTGTTCCTGTCGTTGGGCGCGGTTTTGTTGATCAGCGCGGTCATGAACAACATTCCGGTCGTGGTGATCTTTATTCCGATCATGCAGGCGGTCGCGACCCGACTGAACCGGGCGCCAAGCCGTTTGATGATGCCGCTTAGTTTCGCGGCGATGCTGGGCGGAATGACCACGTTGATCGGGTCTTCGACCAACCTTCTGGTGTCGAGCGCATTGGTTGATATGGGCGAGCGCCCCTTTGGGTTTTTTGACTTCACCATACCC
>JABJJH010000173.1 GCA_018660965.1 Rhodospirillaceae bacterium
ACCTTGCCCGCGCGGACACAACAGCCAATACAGCTTGTCCCAGATGCGGTCGTTGGCGATGGGGTCGTCGCCGAGGATCGCCGGACCCGCGACCTTGTTGATCGCGGCGGCGACCACTTCCACATTCGTAATGGCGGAAAACCCATACCCAACGTGGCCGTCATCGGTTTCCACTTCCGCGAACACGACGTTCATGGATTGGGTGCCGGTCATGCCAAGAACGCCGATGGGAAATTCGACGCGCAAGGGGCGGGCCTGGACGCGGGTTATTTTCATAGAGTTCAGTCCATGACGTCGTCGGTGATGACGAGTGCGTTCAAGGCGCGGGGAAACCCGGAATATGGGCCGGTCTGCATGATGATTTCCACAATTTCATCCTTGGTCAACCCGACGTTCAATGCGGAGCGGAAGAATTTGCGCGATTGTTTTTCCGCGTCGATGGCGGTGAAGGCGGCGACCGAACAGACCATGCGCTGGCGCCGCGAAATGTCCGGTCGATTCCAGACCTCCCCATAAAGATATTGAATCGCGGTCCCGTATAGCTTGGCGGCGGATTGCGGTCCGGGCGCGGCGTACCCGCCTTCGGCCCGTTCGGCGTGCAGATCGCGCATGGTGTCCTGGCCCATTGTGTCCAGTTCGTCGAGATCCGCTTCGGAAAGCGTGACGTCAGGGATGGGAATGCCGTTGCGGGTCAAAACGTCGGCGACCACGACCAGTGAATTTTCCATTGTTGAAAAGCCGGAATACATGCCGCAATGAATCATGACTTCCTGGATCATACGCGGCGTCATGCCGATATGCAGCGCCGCGCCGACATAGGTCGCCAATTGCGGCAGGCGTTGTTGAGAGGTCAGCGCCGACAAGGTCGCCAGCATGCGCTCTTCCAGCGAAAGACCGGGCCGCGCCCAGAGTTTACCGAACATAACCTCGTCGCCCAAACGGCTGAACCCCGGCGCCAGTTCCGGTCCGCTCCAATCGGCCAGCCCCAGTTGACGACGCACCGCAGCGCCTGTTTCCCGCAAGTCATCCCGCGCCGTCATGGCGTTCCTCCCCTTGAAAGTCTCGGTGTCTAGTGGCGGCGCGATTGTGCAAGGAACGACGGCGCCGATCAAGGCGCTGAATTATCGAAGCCGATTGATCCTGGTCAATTCCCCTTGAGGCGCGGCGGTGGTAGGTTCCTTTAATGCTCACTCGTTGAAAGCCGAACCAATCGAACCCTCGACGCAATCTCCACCCCACCCGCTACTGCTGACAACCCCGCACCGTTTGTTCTTCTTGATGACGGCGGTGTTCGGGACCTTGTCGATGGCATTGTGGCTCGTCGGGTTGCAGGGCGCCTTGTCTTACGACGCCAGTTGGCACGGGCACGAGATGATCTTCGGGTTCGTCGGTGTGACCTTTGCGGGGTTCCTGTTGACGGCGGTGCCGCGCTGGACGAATCAGCCGGGGCTAAAGGGCGCTTGGCTCGCCGGGCTATGCGGCTTGTGGGTGCTTGGTCGATTGACCATGGCGTTCGATGGGCCGGTTTGGCTCGACCTGCTCTTTGTGCCCGCCTTGTTGATTGTGGTTCTGCGCGACATCGTCGTTGGACGTAACTGGCGCAACCTGACGATTCCTGTCGTCTTGGCGATGCTGACCGCCCTGAATGTGCTCTATCACATGGACGGGGACCTCATTGCCCCGGGCGACGCGCTTCGCGCCGCCGCCTATACCGTCACCGCGATGATTGCGTTGATCGGTGGGCGCGTCATGGCGCCGTTCACCGGCAACGCGCTGGGCGTGAAAATTCAGGAATCCCGTTTCGCACAGACTATGGAGGCAGTGTCGATCATCGCCGTGTTGTCGACGGCGGTGTTGGCGGCGGTGGCGCCGGACACGAAGTGGCTTGGCGCAGCTGCGTTGTTTGCCGGTGTGGTGTTGGGGTTCCGCATGATCGGCTGGCGCTCACTGGCGACATGGCGGTTGCCCATCGTATGGGTGTTGCATGTCGGGTACGCCTGGCTGCCAGTCGGTTATGTGCTGACGGGGATGGCGTTGATCTGGGGCTGGGTTGATCCTTCGGCGGCGTTGCACGCCCTGACCGCAGGGGCCATTGGGATGATGATTCTGGCGATGGCGACGCGGGCGTCGTTGGGACATGGCGGTCGGGATATAAAGGCGGATGGGCCGACCATTGTCGCCTATGTCTGCATTATTGTAGCGGCGTTGCTGCGCGTCTTGGCGCCGCCGGATTGGGTTGAGGCCGCTGTGGTGGCGTGGATTGTGGGGTACGGGTTGTTTGTATTCGCGTTCTGGTCCGTGTTGACGCGTCCCCGCGTGGATGGCAAGCCCGGTTAGGCTAAAGACCCGAGATGTCCAGCAACCTGTCGACTTCGAGATTTTCTTCCAGATGGGCGGCGAGACGGTCGAGCGTGATTTCGATCCTGGATTCATAGGCCATGCGCCCATACTGGCCGCTTCGGACGCGGTTCAAAAAGGCGGCCCGGTAGGCGTCGGCGGCGAACAGGCCATGGACGTAACACCCCATCACTTGGCCGTTTGGCGATGTCGCGCCGCGATCATGGTTGTTTGGCGCGTCGAGCATGGGCCGGGCCGTCGCCGGTCCGGTCGTGTCGCCCATGTGCATTTCATACCCTTGGGCTGCAGCGCCTGTGGCCGGGTCACGCACGGTGATATCGCGCAATGTCTTCGCCGCGCCGATAGTTGTTTCAATATCGAGCAGGCCAAGCCCCAAAGTTTCGCCGGGCGTGCCTTCGACGCCATGAGGGTCGGCGATCCGGACGCCCAGCATTTGATAGCCACCGCACA
>JABJJH010000192.1 GCA_018660965.1 Rhodospirillaceae bacterium
AGGTCGCGCGGTTCGCGGCCTATTTTTCAATTTTCATGATGGCGCGTCCTGTTTTCGCAGCTGATGAGCTTAACAGCGGCGATACGGCGTGGATTTTAACAGCAACGGCGTTGGTGCTGTTCATGACATTGCCGGGCCTGGCGCTGTTTTATGGTGGTCTCGTCCGCGCCAGCAGCGTTCTGTCGGTTTTGATGCATTGCTTCGCCATTTGCTGCATTGCATCGGTTTTATGGTTGGTGGCGGGATACAGTCTGGCGTTTGGCGATGGCGGCGGGGCGAACGCGCTCATCGGCGGCCTGGACAAGGCGTTCCTGATGGGCGTGGGACCGGACTCATTGTCGGGGTCTATTCCCGAAACGGTTTTCTTCATGTTCCAAATGACCTTCGCCATCATCACGCCCGCGCTTATCGTCGGCGCGTATCCGGAACGGGTGAAGTTCGCGAGTGTCCTTTTCTTCAGCGCAGTCTGGTTATTAATCGTTTACGTGCCGGTGACCCATTGGGTCTGGGGCGGCGGTTGGCTGTCCGAGATGGGTGTCATGGATTTCGCCGGCGGCATCGTGGTTCACGTCACCGCGGGCGTCTCGGCGCTGGTGTTCGCGGTGTGCCTGGGGCCACGGCGCGGATTTCCAACGACGTTGCGGCCCCCGCACAATCCAGGATTGACCATGGCGGGCGCCGCCATGTTGTGGGTCGGTTGGTTTGGATTTAACGCCGGTAGCGCGCTGACTGCGGGTGGCGGGGCCGGTATGGCGATGACCGTCACGCATATTTCGGCGGCGGCGGCGTCATTGAGTTGGGCGGCGATGGAGTGGATTAAATTCGGCAAGCCCAGCCTGATCGGCATCGTCACCGGCATGGTCGCCGGTTTGGCGACGGTCACGCCCGCGTCCGGCTTTATCGGGCCGATGGGCGGGTTGATTCTCGGGCTGGTTTCCGGCGTCGTTTGCCAATGGATGACGATGTATATCAAGCAGAACCTGAAAATCGACGATTCACTCGATGTTTTCGCGGTTCACGGCATCGGTGGTATCATCGGAACGCTTTGTGTCTCGTTTTTGGCGACATCCGCGTTTCAGGGGCTTGGTCTGGCCGAAGGCGCCACCGTCGGCAGCCAGATGTGGGTGCAGTTTGTCGGGATCGTCGCGGTCGCTGCATGGTCCGCCATCGCGAGCTATATCATCATCAAGATAGCCGATGCGTTGTTTGGTTTGCGGGTGGCCGAAGAAGATGAAATCGAAGGCCTCGACATCACGGCGCATGGCGAACGCAGCTACGAGCTTTGACGCGGGCGGGGCGGCGCGGGTTTTAACAATCCGCGTCGCGCAAGCCCCGTCTGGAAGCCCCGTCGCGCAATAAAGGGAGTTAAACCATGAAAATGGTAATGGCGATAATCAAGCCGCATAAACTCGATGATGTGCGGGAAGCCTTGACGGCGATTGGCGTCGAAGGATTGACCGCAAGCGAAGCGCGCGGTTACGGGCGTCAAAAAGGGCACACCGAAATCTATCGCGGCGCGGAATACGCCATCACCTTCGTGCCCAAGGTGAAGATCGAAATTGTCCTGCCGGATAATCTGGTTGAAAACGCGGTTGAGGCCATCGAAAACGCGGCGCGGGTTGGGAAAATCGGCGACGGCAAGATTTTCGTGTACGATGTGAATTCCGCCGTTCGCATCCGCACCGGCGAACGGGACGACGAGGCCCTGTAAAAACCAACGGGGTAAAGACCAACGGCGCGCTGCCGCCATTGTTGCGCGCTTGACGTTGTTCGCGTCCCCGGTCTTTGATGAAACCTCAACCGGAGAGGCGAGAAAATGGACGATGGATTGTTGACGGCTAACGGAACGCGCCTGAATGCTGAAAAGCTTGCGGCGGCGACAGCCTTTGCGGAATCAGCCGAAACGCGGTGGCCCTACGACCTTGATGGCGGGCTGAGCGCCGTCGAAAAATCGAATGAACCCGCGCCCTGGAACGAAGTCACCGGGCCCATGATGCGCCGTGGCAAGCCGAACGGCCTGATCATCAAGGATGGCGCGACCGTCGCAGAATGGGGCGATCCCTCGGCAATTGAAATGACCTATAGCGCGGCCAAGAGTTACCTGTCGCTGTTGACGGGTATTGCCGTCGACGATGGTTTGATCCGCAGTATCGACGACCCGATGCGTGATTACGCGCTCGACCGAATGTTTCATACCGACCAAAACCACGACATCACGTGGCGCCAGATGTTGCAGTTGACCAGCGAATGGGAAGGATCCCTGTGGGATAAGCCCGATCTGGTGGATCGCAACCGGGAACTCGGCGTTGGCGTCGATAACTCCAAAAAAGGCACACCCCGCGCCTTGCAAAAGCCGGGGACCCATTGGGAATACAACGACGTTCGCGTCAATCGGTTTAGCCTGAGCTTGATGCAGGTGTTCCGTCGTCCATTACCCGATGTCCTGCGCACCCGGATCATGGACCCGATTGGCGCTTCATCGTCGTGGCGCTGGCATCATTATCGAAACTCATTTTATGAAATCGGCGGCGTGCCCATACCTTCGGTTCCCGGCGGCACTCATTGGGGCGGCGGATTGTGGATCAATTCGCACGACCACGCGCTGATGGGACAACTCATGCTCGCCAAGGGGCAGTGGAAGGGACAACGGATTATTTCCGAAGCGTGGATCGACGCGCTGCGTACGCCCTGCGACATCCGTCCGGGCTATGGGTTGCTGTGGTGGTTGAACACCGGACGCGAATATATGCCGAATGCCCCGGAATCGAGTTACTTCGCCATTGGCGCGGGCAAGCACATGGTCTGGATCGAACCGGAAAACAATATTGTCGCCGTCGCGCGTTGGATTGACTCCGCCAAGGCGAACGACTTCATCGGTCATATCATGGCGTGCATCGAATAGACGCGTCGAATTTAAGGGATTTGGGAGGATTTAATGTCCGTCATTCAAATTGCCGATCTCGATCATGTTGTCGTGCGCGCCGCTAATTTGGTCAAATCCCTGCATTTTTACTGCGATATTCTGGGCTGTCGGGAAGAACGCCGTGTGGAGCGGATCGGCCTTGTGCAATTACGCGCCGGGGCCAGCATGGTCGATTTGGTTGACGCATCGGACAGCCCGCCGGAAGGGACCCCCAACATGGATCACTTCGCGTTGCGTCTGGAAAGCCTGGACGTGGACGCGGTGCGCGACTACCTCGCCTCGCACGGGATAGAAATGGGTGAGGTGCGCACCCGCGTCGGCGCCAAGGGCGCCGGGCCGTCGATCTACGTCATCGATCCCGACGGCAACACGGTGGAGCTAAAAGGCCCCGCAGTGTAAACAAACGCATGCGTGAAATTTTAGACAAGCGATTGCAGTCATGGCGACGCCCTGAGGTCCTGCTGTTTTTGATGGCGGCGTCGGGAACAATCTGCTTTGCGGTTTGGCAGGCGCTGCTGAACAATTTCTCCATTGAACGCGCGGCGTTCACCGGCGTTGAAATGGGCATTCTGCAAAGCCTGCGCGAAGTTCCCGGATTTTTGTCGTTTACCGTGGTGTTCTTGCTGTTGTTGGTGCGCGAACAGCCGCTGGCGCTGATTTCGTTGTTGGTGCTCGGTATCGGAACCGCGATCACCGGCATGTTTCCCACGATCATCGGGTTGTATTGCACCACGGTTTTGATGTCGGTCGGATTTCATTATTTCGAAGCA